>CAIZEE010000233.1 GCA_903931835.1 uncultured Elstera sp. | reverse complement strand
CAGGGCCTGGAACAGGCTACCCCTGATCAGCTTGCGGATGTTGAAATTCTGGGTGTTGGATACGGTCTACACTGGGAAGGGCTGGACGTTGATCTGTCCATCCCCGGCCTAATGGCAGGCATATTTGGCACCAGGACCTATATGGCTCGTCGTGCAGGCCAGGCCACGTCATTAGCTAAAGCAGCCGCAGCCCGCGCTAACGGTGCCAAGGGCGGGCGCCCGCGCAAGACGGCAGGTGCTTGAAGCCGGGATCATAGTCCCTTCACTCCCGCCCCTTCTTAATCGTCGGCCCGGCCAGTTTATGGCTCAGCATATCGACCTCTCGGCGCGTTACCGCCGTTCCCCAATCCAGATCCTCGTCCTGTACGTAGCGTTTGCCGAGTTTGAAGGCGATTTCGGCGCGGGCGAGTTCGACGCCGAGATAGAAGGCGTGGCCGCCATCGGCCTCGACGTTCAGCTTGGAATAGAGGCTGAACGCGTCCTGGGTGATGTGGTGGCCGTCGCGGTTATAGACATGGATGCCGTCCTCGGCGACTTCGATGCGGTAATTTGCGTCGCGGATGCCCTCGGCCGTTTCGGCGATCGAGGCGGGCGTCGCGGTGAAGGGGCGGCGGTCGCGCAAGGCCATCAATCCGGTATCGATATCGATCGGCAGGCGGCCGGATGCGGCGGCGGCGAACATCAGGCGGCGGGCGTGGTCCGCCTCGATGATCGAGCGGCGGCAATGCGGGCTCGCGCGGACAGCCAGCACATCGGTGATGCCGAGTTCGGCGATGATGCCGAACAGCACGGCATTGATGCCTGTCGTGTCGGCGTCCATCAGCTCGGTCGCGTTGCCGACGCCCATCAGAATGCGCTGTCCGGGCAGGCGACGGCGCGCCTCCTCATACGCGACCAGCGATTTGGCAAAGCCGAAGGGCACGGGGGCGAGGATCGGGTCGGCGATATAGGGCAGGCCTCTCTGCTCCATGATCTCGATCGCGCGGTAGAGCGATTCCGGATCTTCGGGCGTGGTCGGGATAACCACCGGGATGGCGGTCATTTCCATCGCCAGATCGATCGTCGTCTCGTTCAGGCTGAGGATGAAATCGCAGCCGGCGAGGCCACCGCGACGCAGATCGTCGGGGTTGGCCGAATCGACGCTGACCTTCAAGCCGACCTCGTGCAGTGCTGCGATCGCCTGTTCCAGATGGTCGAACGGCGTGTCGGGCAGGCAGCCGATATCAATGACATCGGCACCCTCGCTCGCCAACTCCCGTCCCATCGCGACGATCTCCGCTACCGTCAGCACCGGCGCGTCGACGATCTCGGCGAAGATGCGGACATTGTGCTGGCTGAGATCGACCGGATTGGCCTCGGCATTGAAGAAGCGCGGCAGGTCGTTGAGGTCGTCCGGCCCGCGCTCAAACGACAAATCCATCTCGCGGCCGAGGGCGTCGAGATCGCCCCGTGTTCGCCCCGGCACGATCACGCGGGTGGCGTCGACCGGGGCGCGCGGCAGGCGTTTGCGGATCAGGTCGACGGTCATCAGGCCGGCCACCTGAATGCCGATATCGCGGATTTCCCAGTCGAATTCGGGCGCCAGATCCTCCAGCACCTGTTTCAGGCGCGGTTCCGCCAGATGTCCGGTTAGGAAGAGGACGCGGTCGCGCATTGCAGCCGGGACATCAGGGATTGTTCCAGCGCTTCCATGCTCTCGACCACGGTCGTCGCCTCGAAGGATTTCAGCTTCTCGACATTGTCGAGATCGACGCGGCGTGGATAGACCTTGACCATGCCGGACGGCGCCATGGTGTCGAGCTCGGGCGCCGTGTCACAGGCAAACACGATGCTCGGCACGCGGCATTTGCCGGCCTGGGCAAAGACATTGGTCGCCAGCGTGTCGGAGATGCCATAGACCATCTTCGCGATCGTGTTGGACGTCGCGGGGGCGACCACCAGCGTGTGGTAATCGCCATGATAGAAGCGCCCGACCGGTGCGGCCGAGGCGGTGCGGTCCTTGAACACTTTGATCGTGTCGGGCAAAGCGTCGAAATCGGCCTTGTACATGCGGATCACCTCATCGGCCGCCTTGCTGACGAACAGGTCGAAATCACCGATTTTGCGCATCAGCGCCAGCGATTCGGTGAAGAAATGCCCCGATCCGGTAAGCGCCCAGGCCAGACGCTGGGGTTTGGGTGATGCAGTGTCCATGGGCGATATCCTATGCGAAGCCGGCCAGCAGATGCGACAGGCTTGCGTGCAAGCAATGGGGTTGGCAGCGGGCGGGTTTCAGATAGCGTTCGGCGTAGTCGGGAAATGCCGGATCGACCAGGCCGCTTGCCGCCCAGTCGGCAGGAGCGGCGCCGTCGGTTGTTTCCGCCGATTTCACCAGGACCAGATGGCGCGCGCCAAGACGTCCTGCAAGCCAGGCGGCGAGACTGTCCGACGTGATATCCCAGCTCGGCTGGATCTCGGCTTCGCCCAGCACCATGCCGACCGGCAGCCAGACCGGGACACGGCCGGATTGGCCGATCTGGACGATGGCGTCCAGCGTCGGCGCCGGGGTCAGAACCGGCGCCAGATCGGCCAGCATGAAGGCGTATTGCTCCATCGCCAGCAGCGCCATCGCGTGAGCGGCATTGTCGGAGAAACCGAATTTACCCTGGGCATCCCGCACGGTATCGGCAAACACGCCGCCGCCGGCAACGACGACGCAGCGTGTCGTGAGGGCAGAGAGTGCGTCCAGCCAGGGCTTGAGATACGGCCCGCCCGCCAGACTGCCGCCCAGCTTGACGACGATCATCGCTCGGCTCGGTTTCAGCGTTTACCGGGCGGTGCGTGACGCCGGCGGTGCTCGATCTGCACGCCGACGCTTTCGGCCTGGGGATAGACATCCAGCTTCTCGACGCCGACCCGGACCGATTCGACGCGCGGGTCGGTAAGGCATAGGCTGGCGATGCGGTCGGCCAGCGTCTCCACCAGTTCGATATGCCCCTCTGCGACAATCGCCTGGATTCCCTCGATGATCGATTCGTAGTTCAGGACATCGTCGATGCTGTCCGCCTTCGGCACGATCGACGGGACAACAGTCAGATCGGCATTGATGCGCACGCGCTGCTTCTTGGCCTTCTCATAGTCATAGATGCCGATGCTGGCTTCCAGCATCAGATTGCGCACGAAGACCGAATAGGTCCACGTCTCCAGCGACTGAACCCGGTCCAGCCCCAGGGCGTCGGCCAATTGCCAATTTTCGTCCATAACGCCCCTTCGTCGTCCACCCGTGATAAGAGGCGGACTATGCCGTTCGCAACCGGGCTTGGCAATCGGCCAGGTCGGATTGCGCCTACCTGCTTGAAATGCTACAGGCATTTTAGCATAGGGTATCGGCACTCGCTTTGAGCCTGCTGTCTCAGGGGTGCAGGGGGAATGTGGTTGTTGACGCGTTTAGTGCCGGTCGGCGTTGCCCTGCTGGTTGCGGCGATCGGCGCTGTCTCCGCCCATTTGCTCGGCCCCTTCTACGGTCGCGGCGATCCGGCTTATGTCTATCTTTTCAACAGTCTTGGCCTGCTGGAGGGGATGGCCCCGGTTCATATCGACCATCCGGGCACGACAGTGCAGGAACTGGGCGCCATGACCATACTGGTCGGATGGCTGGCCACCCGACTGGTTGGCGTCCATCAAACCATCGCCGAAAGCGTCAGCAGCCATACCGAGGCCTATCTCTCGACGATCAATGTCGTACTGATCGCAATTAACGCGGCCGCGGTTGCCTTTACCGTTCGGGTGCTGATCCGGCGAACCGGGCGGGTCTGGTTGTGCCTGGTCGTGCCGGCCATTCTGATTACGTCGAAAATCGTTGTGGCCGGATGGGGGGATGTCAGCCCGGAGCCGCTTTTACTGCCCATCAGTCTGCTAATGGTTCTGCTGGCCTTGCCTTCGTCGCACTCGGGGCGGCGGGCAGAGCTGATGCAAGGGGCGGCCATGGGCGTGTTGCTCGGCGCCGGTATCGTCACCAAGCTTACCTTCGCCCCCCTGGCATTCCTGGTGCTTGCGCTGCCGGGTGTGCGAGCGATGGCGACCGCGCTCCTATCCGCACTGATCGCGTCCCTGGTTCTTACCATTCCGATTTGGCCGCAACTCCGCGCCGTCCTCGGTTCGATTGTGAAGCTCGCCACCCATCAAGGCTGGTATGGCGAGGGGCCGAGCGGCCTGCCGACGATCGATTTCCTATGGCCCAGGACATTGTACCTTGTTTATGCAGAGCCGTTTTATCTGGTCGCCATCATTCTGTTTGCGGCGGCGGCCCTGGTCGCGTGGTTCCGGGTGAATACCGTAAAGGCGGATGGCGGGCGGGGGGTTTGGGCGCGGGTTTTTCTGGTCGCCCTTGCCGCCATCATCTGCCAGCTGCTTATCACCGCCATCCGGCCGCTGCCGCGCTATATGACGCCGAGCATGGGCGTCATCGCAGTGCTGGCCCCGGTGGCAATCCACCTTATTTTTCGCAAAACCGCGACGATCGTCGGCGCTGTCCTGTTTTGCGGTTTTGTCGCCTATTACAACAGTGCTCTATGGGGTGATCTGGACTATGGGCGCAAGGGCATCATCTCTGCCCAGAGGCTGACGGCTGAAGCCGAGCAGGATAACTGCCGCGTTCTGCCGTTTTTCTATTCCAACGCGCCAGAGGCTGCGGCGAATTTTGGTCTCAGCTACACGAACCGGGCCTTCGCGCCGGAGCTGTCGAAAGTCTATCCGAACTTCATCAGCTATAAT
>CAIZEE010000232.1 GCA_903931835.1 uncultured Elstera sp. | reverse complement strand
GCACCGCGCAGTTTCTCGCAGACGGCGCGGTCGCGCAGCAAGCGGGAGACGCGAGCCAAGGCCTTCAGATGGTCGGCACCGGCGGCTTCGGGTGCGAGCAGCAGGAAGACCAGATCGACCGGCTGATCGTCGATCGCCTCGAAATCGATCGGCCGGTCGAGCTTGGCGAACAAGCCATAGAGCTTTTCCAGCTTGCCGAGCTTGCCATGCGGGATGGCGATGCCGGAGCCGACACCGGTGGTACCCAGCCGTTCGCGCTCGACCAGGACATTGTAGATGTCCCGTTCGGCAATGCCGACCTTGGCGCCGACCATTTCGGTCGCCCGCTTGGCCAGCTCCTGGAGCATTTGCTTCTTCGTCGCGACGCGCAGATTGGCAATAACCGTTTCCGGCGAAATAAGGTCGGCGATATCCATAGCGCGTAGTTACCTCAACGAACCGGCAGCCGCTGCCGCAGCGGTCGCCTTATGTCAGTTGGCATGTTTGCCGTTTGCGTTACCCTGGGGATCAATCCAGCCGATATTGCCATCCGCCCGTCGGTATACAAGATTGAGGCCACCATGGCTGGCGTGGCGGAATAAAAGCGCTGGCAGATCGCCCAAATCAAGCTTCATCACGGCATCGCTGACGCTGAGACTGGCGATTTCGGTGGTCATCTCGGCGATGATCATCGGCTGGGCCACTTCGTCGTCGCCGTTGGGCGCGCCGTTCTCCTCGACCTGATCGTCGGTCGGACCGGCCAGAACATAGGCCTGGGCCATCAGACTGGCGCGCAGTTGATCATTGCCTTCCCGGTCGCGGTGATGATCGCGCAGTCGTCGCTTATGACGGCGCACGCGCTTGACCACGTGCTCGATCGCGCTGTCGCTCGCCAAATGAGCATCCGCACCGGTCGCGTGACCCTGCACCAGGATATCCCGCCCGACATGAACCGAGACATCGGCGCGGAACAGATGGGCTTCGCGGGAGAGGACGATTTGAGCTTCCAGCGGGTTGGCAAAGTACTTGCCGACCAGCTGGTTCAAGCTCTGCTCGATGTGCCCGCGTAACGCGTCGCCGACATCGAGCTGTTTGCCTTTTACGGTTATGAGCATCTGAGATGATTCCAATGATTCGCCAGCAAGGCAATGGTCTTGCCAAAAAGCTCGGATTCCTGCGGTGCTGGCCGATGCGGAAGGTCTAGAGCCGGATCATCTTATCGCGCCGGCGTTGAACTGACGAGGGGATGCGCATCGCTTCCCTGTATTTTGCAACAGTTCGGCGGGCGATATCGATCCCATCAGCCACCAAGAGCTCGACGATTTTGTCATCCGACAGCACGTCTGTCAGATGCTCCTGATCGATCAAGCCCTTGATTCTGAACCGCACCGCCTCTGCCGAATGCGCGACACCGCCATTCGCGCTGGCGATTGACGAGGTGAAAAAATATTTCAGCTCATAAATGCCGCGCGGTGTTGCGATGTATTTATTCGTGGTCACCCGGCTGATCGTGCTTTCGTGCATGCCGATGGCTTCCGCAATGTCGCGCAGGATCAGCGGACGCAGCGCCTGAACGCCGCGATGGAAGAACCCGTCCTGCTGACGCACGATCTCGGTCGCAACACGCAGGATGGTGTTGGCGCGCTGATGCAGCGATTTCACCAGCCAATTGGCCGATTGCAGACGCTCCGACAGATAATCCTTCTCATCGCGCTTCAGGCCGCTGCGGCTGATACGCGCGTAATAGCGGCTATTGACCAGCACGCGCGGCAGCGCGTCGGAATTCAGTTCGACCAGCCACCCGCCATCGGCCTGCAGCCGCATGAAGATATCCGGCGTGATCGGCTGCGCCGGCTCGACATCGAACAGATTGCCCGGGCGCGGGTTGAGATTGCGGATTTCCTGGATCATCTCGGCGAGATCATCCTCGTCCACGCCGCAAATCCGGCGCAAACCGCTTAAATCGCGCGCCGCGAGGCGGGGCAGATTATCGAGCAGCGCCTGCATGCAGGGGTCCAGACGATTGCGATCGCGCAATTGCAGGCCAAGGCACTCGCCAAGGCTGCGCGCGAACACGCCGGCGGGATCGAAACGCTGCAGGCAGCCCAATACCGCCTCGATCGCCTCGACGGGGCAGGACAGGAGCTCGGACAGTGCCAGCAGATCGCCGGTCAGATAGCCGTTATCATCGACCATATCGATCAGATGGACCGCGATCAGCCGGTCCATCGGGCTGAGCGGTTCCAAACCCAATTGTTCGAGCAGATGCTCGCGCAGGGTCAATTGCCGGGCAAAACCCGTATCGAGATCGCCCAGATCGTCGAAACTGCCGCTTTTCGAGCCGCCATTCTGGAAACTATGCAGCCCGGCCTCAAGCGCACCGAGATCGGTCCCGTCGTCGGCATTCGGTGCCGCGTCGTAATCAGTGTCGAGCGGCGCCTCATTGGCAGCGGGCAGGGTGTCGGTTGCGGTATAGTCGACCGCGTCACGCTCCCCCGGCGGCAGCTCGCCCTCGATACCGTCGCCGTCGCCGCCGGGTTCGGCCGGGGCGGCAGCCGCATCGCGTTCGGCCATTGTCTCTTCGCGCTCGAGCAGCGGGTTCTGCTCCAGCTCGGCGTCAACGTATTGAATGAGCTCGATATTGGAAAGCTGCAGCAGCTTGATGGCCTGCTGCAGCTGGGGCGTCATGACCAGCGACTGGGTTTGGCGGAGATCCAGGCGTTGTGATATCGCCATACGCCGGCCTAAAGGCTAAAGCGTTCGCCGAGATAGACCCGTCGCACGTCTTTATGCGCAACGATCTCGGAGGGGGCACCCTCCATCAACAACATGCCGTCATGCATGATATAGGCGCGATCGACGATCTCCAGCGTCTCACGGACATTGTGGTCAGTGATCAGCACGCCGATGCCGCGATCTTTGAGATGCGAGACGAGGTCGCGGATATCGCCGACCGCGATGGGATCGATGCCGGCCAAGGGTTCGTCGAGCAGGATGAAGGCAGGTTGCGAGGCCAGTGCGCGGGCGATCTCGCAGCGCCGGCGCTCGCCGCCCGACAGGGCGGTTGCCAGCGTGCGGCGCAGATGCTCGATCGAAAACTCGGCGAGCAGTTCCTCCAGCATGGTTTCGCGGCGATAGCGGTCGGGTTCGACCACTTCGAGCACGGAGCGGATATTGCCCTCCACCGTCATGCCGCGGAAAATCGAGGCTTCCTGCGGCAGATAGCCGATGCCGAGCCGGGCGCGGCGATACATGGGCAAGCGGGTGATATCGACGCCATCCAAGACGATCGAGCCGTAATCGGGGGCGACGAGACCGGTGATCATGTAGAAGCAGGTCGTCTTGCCGGCGCCGTTGGGGCCTAGCAGACCCACCGCCTCGCCGCGCTGGACGCTGAGCGAGACGCCGCGCACCACGGGACGCTTCTTGTATTGCTTGCCAAGATTGCGCGCCTGCAAGCCTGTCTTGGCCGAGACGAGGCGCGGGCCGGTCGGCTGATCGCCGAGATCGAGTTCGGGTTCGACGCGCGCCGGCGCTTGATCATCGGCCATAGCGTCAGCTCCCCTTTTTCGGCGCAGTGGCCGCCTGACCAGAACCTTGGCCAGTACCTTGGGCCGCATCCGACGCGTTTTTCGCGTCCTTGGCATCCTTCGGCACCAGCAAGGCCCGCACGCGCTGACCAGCAGTGCCGGCGGAAGGCCCGCTCAGCACCCGGCTGATCCCGGTATTCATGTCGACATCGCCGTAATCGCCGCTCGCCTGATCCTGACCATGAGTCAAATGGACGTTGCCGACCAGCGTCGCCAGGTTCTTCTTCATGCTGTAGACGCCCTTGTCGCCGACACCGATTTCGTTCGGGTTGGACACCTCGACATGGCCGAAGGCATGGACGACATCGATCGAGGTCGCGTTGGTCTTGGGATCCTGAACCATATAGGCGCTGAGCACATCGCCGGCGATGCGCCGCTGCGAGTCGAGCGCCACGGCAACCGCATTGCCGCGCGCGATCGCAAGCTTGTTCTGGTCCCAGTATTCCAGGCTGTCGCGGGCCGTCACGATCTGGTTGTTATGGGTGGTCAGCCGCAGATTGGATCCTGTCAGCACGACATAGCCCTTATCCACGTCATAGACCGCCTTTTCGCCGACCACCACCTCAGTCGGCGTATAGATCACGACATTGCCGATCGCATCGACCTGATAGATGTCGCTTGCCGTAGTGCTGCTGGTGGTATTGGCCGCCGGCTTATCGGTCGGGGGCGGCGGTGCTACGGGTTGGGCCGGGACAGGCTTGCCATCCGGCCCGGTGGCGCCGGCGGCCGGCTTTTCGCGATAATGGGCGATCAGCGTGTCGGCCTTGACGGTCGTGTCGTCACGCACCGCGACGGCATTGCCGGTGGCGATATAGAGACGCTCCTCGCGCCGCCACTCAATGCCGTTCTCGGAATCGATATTGATCGGCCCGTGGCCCTTTTGCGCGGCCTCCTGCGCCGATGCCATGGGAGAGGCGGCGATCAGCGCCGCCAACCCGATCAATCCGCCCAGATAACGCCGCATCACGTCACGAATTCCCAAAGGTCACGATTTTCCACCAGCACTCTGGCGCAAAACCAGATGAGCCTTGCCAGTGAAAACAACGACCCTGCCACGATCGCGGATGCGAAACCCATCCGACGTTATGGTGGCTTGCGGGCTTTGCCCACTGACCGGATCGTCGCCGCTGACGTCATGAGTGTTGAGATCGAGGCGCGCGCGCTCAGTATGGAATTCGGCACCCGAATCATGGAACACAGTGACGTCGCCCTTGAGGTCGAGCGACCGCGAGTCGCGGTGATAAACCCCGGTTGCCCCGCTGCCCAGCACCCAGGTGCCGTCGGTTTGCGTCATATCGGCCTTGGGTTCGGTCAGGTCGACATGATCGGCATCAATGCTGGCCTCGGTCGCATTGGTCGCGGTCACGACATAAGGCCGCCGCTCGGCATCCGTGCCGACGAAGCGCGCACTGGTCATGCTGAGGGTTTCCGCTTCCTGCGGCTGGATCTTCACCGCCGATAGCCGGAAGCTCTTCTCGTTCGGCATGAGCTGCGGCCATGCCAGAACCAGCCCGATAATCACACAGGCGACCACCGGCAACAGAATTTTCAGCCGATCAACCTGGCCGCTATGCCGTTTCGACGTGACCTGACCACCGCGCCGAGCCACCACATGGCCATCGGCGCCAATGCTGCGCGCAGCGCCGCGACGGTCCGGGGCGGGGTTTTCTGGCTGTAGGGTTTCAGTCATCTGAGCAACTATCATGCCACCAGCGTCGCTCAATCAACGCCGGCTTGCAAGCAATCGTGAATATGCAAGGCGCCAACTGGCTTTCCGTGCTCGACCGCGAACAGAACCGTGACCGATCGCGCGTTCATCAGCCCCAATGCCTCCGCCGCCAGCGCCTGTGGCCGGATGGTCAGCGGCTGTGCCGTCATGATCTCGGAGACTTGGCTGTCGAAGAGTTTGGGGCTCATCGCGCGCCGCAGATCGCCATCGGTGACGACGCCGACCAGACGGCCGCTCTGATCGGTGATGCCGACGCAGCCAAGCCGCTTTGCGGTCATCACCAGCACGGCATCGGCGACGCGGGCGTCGCTCAGCACGAGCGGCAGATCAGCGCCGGTATGCATCAGATCCGAGACGCGTTTTAGCTTGCGGCCGAGCGATCCGCCCGGATGCAGCACCTGGAAGTCCTGTGCCGTGAAGCCCCTGCGTTCCAGTAAGGCGACCGCGACAGCGTCGCCCAGCGCCAACATGACGGTGGTGGACGTAGTCGGCGCCAGACCCATCGGACAAGCCTCCGCCAGCGTCGGCAGCAGCAAAACGAGATCGGCCGCCTCGCCGAGGCTGCTATCGGCCCCTCTGGTCATCGCGACCAGCGGGATGCCGGCCCGCCGTGTGTAGGAGACGAGGTCGCCCAGTTCCGCAGTTTCGCCGGAATTGGACAAGGCCAGCACGACATCGTCGGTGGTGATCATGCCCATATCGCCATGGCTCGCCTCGGCCGGATGCACGAACAAGGCGGGCGTGCCCGTCGAGGCCAAAGTCGCCGCGATCTTGCGCGCGATATGGCCGCTTTTGCCCATGCCGCTGACCACGATACGCCCGCGCGCCGTCTGGAACAGATCGAGCGTCGCGAAAAAGGTGTCATCCAATTGGTTGGCGAGGCTGGCGAGGCCATCGGCTGCCAGACGCAGAACCCGTTCTGCGACGGCCCGGTCGACATCGCGGGCGGGCGATGGCGGCGTTAGAGGCGAGGACTTCGGGCTGGTCATGCTGTCGGGCTTCCCATCCGGCGTGTGGTTCTCAAGCGGGGTTGCGTTCGCGTCGCAATCTTTAGGAGATCTCGGCGCCTTTTTGGCGCCTCTGCCGATCGTGCCTGACGGTTTATACGGTTCAATGTTCGAAGATATCGCCGGGCCAACCCTGAATATCAAGGGCAGCACGTGCGGGAAGGAAATCAAAACACGCCTGAGCGATCTCCGTCCGGCCTTCGCGCGCCAGCACAACATCAAGCTTGTCGCGCAATTGGTGCAGATACAGCACGTCCGACGCAGCGTAATTCAGCTGTTCCTGGCTGAGGTCGCTCGCCCCCCAATCCGACGATTGTTGCTGCTTTGACAGATCGATGCCGAGCAGATCGCGGCACAGATCCTTCAACCCATGCCGGTCGGTGAAGGTGCGCACAAGGCGGGAGGCGATCTTGGTGCAATAGACCGGGCTGGTCGAAACGCCGAGATGGTATTGCATGACGGCAATGTCGAAGCGGCCGAAATGAAACAGCTTCAGCACGTCGGGATCTTCCAGCAAGGCTGCCAGAACCGGCGCATGCAATTTGCCGTCATCGTCGGGCATTGGCATCTGAACCAGATGCGCATGGCCGTCGCCGCCTGACAGCTGAACCAGGCAAAGCCGGTCGCGACCGATATTAAGGCCCATCGTCTCGCTGTCGATGGCGACAACCGAACCAAGCCCGTGATCCTGGGGCAGATCGCCCTGGTGCAAATAGACCGTCATATGTGAATTTTTCTAGGACCGGTGGAGGGGACGACCGATCCTGCCATCAAGCAGGATCGGTCGGAACCTGAATTTGGTGCCCAGGAGAAGACTCGAACTTCCACGAGCTTTCGCCCGCTAGCACCTGAAGCTAGTGCGTCTACCAATTCCGCCACCTGGGCTCAGGAAGCGCGTAGCATCAACAAGCGCGGCCTGTTGTCAATGGATTTTACGCGCATGCCGGCCATTCGGCGCGGTATCCGCTATCGTCAGGGTTTGATCAGCAAACCCTGACCGGTCGGCAGCAGAAAAATCTCCAGCCCGTGAGCGCTGGCAAATTCATCATGCGCCGCCTTTTGCAGCTCATGATCCTCGAAGCCATAATCGTCGAAGACAACCACGCCACCCGGCACCATTTTCGGCCAGAAATACTCAAGGGCCGCGCGCTCGGGCAAGGCCACGTTCATATCGATCGACAGATACGCAACCTGCCCGATCGCCACCGTCGGCAGGCTTTCCGGGACACGACCGCGAACAAGCTGCACCCCCGGAAACGCCTCGAAATTGCGCCGCGCGAGCTCGTAACAATCGCCATACCAGCGCTCATTCATCCACGCCTTCATTTCCGGTTGCTCGCCGATGGCAACCTGATCGAGCGGGATTCCCTCGAACGTGTCGAACATGTAGAAGGATTTCGGCACCGTATTGAAATCGAGATAGCGGCAGATCGCCGACGAAATCATCCCGGTATTCGTCCCGCATTCGACGAAGTCGCCGTCAAGCTGGCGCGCATGGTGGGCGGCCCAGCAGGAAATCGCGATACGCCATTCGATATGAAGATCGGGGCCGTCATTATTGCCGGATTCGATCCGATGGCCGGTCGCCATCGCCGCCTGGTAGGCCGATTGAAAGCGCGGATCCTTAAGAAATGCCGTGTTTTTCTTGGTGGTCATCAGACCGTCGGCGCTGTAGGTCAGCCCTGACAGGACGCGATCGAACTGATGCAATCGCTGGCCCTGCAGCAGCGAATCCCGCCTGAGATCGGTCACCTGCTGCCAGGCGTCGATGAGTTGATCCTCCAGAGCCGATATTTTCGATCGCGCCTCTTCCAGCTGGTGCTCCAGAGCCGCGATCAAGCGCTCTTGCTCAGGCGATCCCGACACGGCCAGCCTCCCCGGTGGTGGTCTTCGCTTTATAGGCACAGAGATCACGGACCGGGCAGCGCGGACATTCCGGCGCGCGCGCCTTGCAGATGTACCGCCCATGCAAAATCAGCCAGTGATGCGCATGCAGCCGCCAGCGCTTGGGCACCACCCGCTCCAGGCCGAGCTCGACATCAAGCGGCGTCTTGCCGGGGGCGAGGCCCGTGCGGTTGCCGACGCGGAAAATATGCGTGTCGACCGCAATGGTCGGGTGGCCGAAAGCGACGTTAAGAACGACATTGGCGGTTTTGCGGCCGACGCCGGGCAGCGCCTCCAGGCTGGCGCGATCCTGTGGCACCACGCCGCCATGCCGCTCGATCAGCAGGCGGCTGAGCGCGATCACATTCTTCGCCTTGGTGTTGAACAGCCCGATCGTGCGGATGTGATAGCGCACCGTCTCCTCGCCCAGGGCCAGCATCTTTTCCGGCGTGTCGGCCAGGCGGAACAGCTCAGCCGTCGCCTTGTTGACGCTGACATCGGTCGCCTGCGCCGACAATACGACGGCGACCAGCAAAGTGAACGGGTTGATGAAGGCGAGTTCGGTTTCAGGTGCTGGATTGGCGTCCGACAGCCGCTGAAAGAACGCCTCGATATCGGCTTTTTTCACGTGCGTATGCCTAGACGAAGATAAGCTGGCCGTCGGCGGCGGTGAGCAGCGTCACAATGCCGCCAACCTCCAGCATCAGGTCGGGCCGCAGCCCCAGCGCGTCCAGACCCGCCGCGCGCAAAGCCGTTTCGCAGACAATGAGCCGTACCGAAAGATCACGGCAGGCGCCCAGCAATTCCTCAAACCCCGCAATGCCGCGCTGGCGGAACAAGGCGTCGCGTTCCGGCGCATCTTCGAGCTGCAGCCATCCCGCCGCCGTGACGGCAGAGGCCACCCCCTCGCCGGCGAACAGCATGGCGACCTTCCGCCCGATGGCAGCCGCAGCAGCGGCCATCGACAGCGCGTAATGCGCGCGTTCGTAATCGCCGGAATGCAGCACAATGGAAAGACTGGGGGCGGGCATGGAACTGGAATCCTTCACGCGGCACAAACCGGACAATCGGCGCGGCGATGATAGCGGATCTTCTGGAAATTGGCGCTGAGCGCGTCATAGAGCAGCAACTGGCCGGACAGGCTGTCGCCGATGCCGAGCAATTCCTTGACGATTTCGGTCGCCTGCAGCGTGCCCATCGTGCCGGCAGCGGCCCCCAGCACGCCAGCGTTGCTGCAGGTGGGTGTCAGCCCGGCAGCGGGGGCGGCGGGGAACAGGCAGCGATAGCAGGGGAAATCGCCGCTTTGATGCGATTTCAGCGTGGTCAACTGGCCGTCGAACTGGACGACGGCGGCCGAGACCAGCGTGCGGCCGGCCCGGTGGCAAGCCTCGTTCACCGCATAGCGTGTTTCGATACTGTCGCTGCCATCGGCAACGATGTCGTAACGCTGGATGAGATCGAGCGCGTTGCCGGCATTAAGCCTGAGATTATGACGTTCGACGGTCACATCGGGGTTGAGTCCCTGCAGCGCAGACGCCGCACTATCGACCTTGGCCTGGCCGATCGAGGCTACGTCATGGATGATCTGGCGCTGCAGATTGGTGAGATCGACCGCATCGTCATCGACAATACCGATCGTACCCACCCCCGCCGCCGCCAGATAAGCCAGTAGCGGCGAGCCCAGGCCGCCAGCGCCAATGACCAGCACGCGCGAAGCCAGCAACCGCGCCTGACCCGCAGCCCCCACCTCCTTCAGCAGGATGTTGCGGGAATAGCGGTAAAGCTGGTCCTCGCGAAACGCCACCCCGGTTCTAGTCGAGCCCGTCGAACAAAGCGGTCGAGAGATACCGCTCGGCAAAGGACGGGATGATCGCGAGGATGCGCTTGCCGGCGTTTTCCGGGCGCTTGCCAAGCTCAAGCGCTGCTGCGATCGCGGCGCCGGACGAGATGCCGACGGGAACGCCTTCCAGGCGGGCTGCCTTGCGCGCCGTCTGGAACGCCGTGTCATTGGCGATGCGGATGACCTCGTCGATCTGGGAACGGTCCAGGATGTCGGGCACGAAACCGGCGCCGATGCCCTGGATCTTATGCGGGCCGGGAGCACCACCGCTCAACACCGGGCTATCCTCGGGCTCGATCGCGACGATCTTCAGATTGGGCAAACGCGGCTTCAGCACTTGCGCCAGACCGGTCAGCGTCCCGCCAGTGCCGACGCCTGAGACGATGAAATCGAGCTTGCCGCCGGTATCGGTCCAAATCTCCTCCGCCGTCGTGTGGCGATGCGCCTCCGGGTTGGCCGGGTTCTGGAATTGCTGCAGCATGACCGCATCGGGCAAGGTCGCGACCAGTTCTTCCGCCGCCGCAATCGCACCCTTCATGCCCTTCGCCGCCGGCGTCAGGCGCAAATCGACGCCCAAAAGCCTCAGCATCTTGCGCCGTTCGACCGACATGCTGTCCGGCATGGTCAGGATCAGCGGATAGCCCTTGGCGGCACAGACAAAGGCGAGCGCGATACCGGTATTACCGGAAGTCGGTTCGACCAGCACGGTGCCGGCCTTGATCTTGCCCGACCGTTCGCCCGCCTCGACCATCGCCAGGCCGATACGGTCTTTCACCGAGGCCAGCGGGTTGAAGAATTCGAGCTTGCCCAGGATCTCCGCATTGGCGCCGGCATCGGCCGCCAGCTTGTTGAAGCGGACGATCGGCGTGTGGCCGATCGTATCCAGAATGCTGTCATAGATGCGGCCACGAAAGCTGGCGGGTTCGGCGCTCATGGTTTCACTTCCTGTTTCTGTATTTTATGAGGTTTATCACTGTACTCGCGTATTTTGGCGCACAGCAACGGTTAGTAAAGGCGATTAGATGATTAAATTGTGAAGTCGACAGTCTTGCGCGCCTCGCTTTCGATGCCGGCCCGTTCGGCGCGGGCGCAGAGATCGTCAAGCGTCACCTGTTCCAGACGCGCCATCACCTCCGCCCCCAATTCGAGCCAGAGCGGGCGGACCACCTTGTTGCCAAGCTCCGACCCGTCGCCGTCTTGCGCCACCCCGATCGGCTCGTCCCGCCCCGAAATGACCCGGACGATCTCGCCCACCGTGATGCGGCGGCGTTCACGCGCCAAACGATAGCCGCCCCGTGGGCCGCGCACGCCGGTCAGCACGCCGGACCTGGTCAATTGTTGCAGCACCGGCTCCAGGCTGCGTCGGGGAATGCCCTGGCGCTGCGTGATGTCGCCCGATTGAACCGGCGCACCACCAGCGTTGAAGGCGATGTCGAGCACGGCCTCGATCGCGACCAGCGTTTTGTTTGGAAGACCCAGCATCATTCAAGCCGCCTATGTCGATCGGTTGAGCCGAAACCACCGCTGCCCCGCACGGTTTCCGGCAGATCCTTGACCAGATCGCGGATCCCGCGCGTCACCGGCGCAATAACCATCTGGGCGATGGCGGCACCGCGTTTCACCACAAAATCCTCTTCGCCGAAATTGATCAGCACGACCATGATCTCACCGCGATAATCCCAGTCGATCGTCCCCGGCGCGTTCAGCACGGTAACCCCGTGCTTGGCGGCAAGGCCGGAGCGCGGCCTGATCTGCGCCTCAAACCCATCCGGCAGCGCCATGGCAAATCCCGTTGGGACGAGCGCACGCTTGCCGGGCTTCAGTGTCAGATCGTAATTCACCGCCGCCGGCAGATCGAGGCCGACCGATCCGGCCGTCGCATAGTTTGGCATCGGCAACCCCTCGCCATGGGGCAGGCATTGCAGGGCGATTGTTACGCGGTTCACCTAAGCTGTCCTTCCTTGGGCGTCAGAAACCGTGCGATGCGCTGGACCAGATGCTGGGCGATCTGCTCTTTCGATTGAGCGGTCCAACGCTCGACGCCCGACGCGTCGATCAGATCGACCGTGTTCTCGGCTGAGCCAATGCTGGCGGCCGGATTGGCCAAAATCCAGTCGCACCCCTTGGCCGTGCGTTTCGCCTGGCCATTTTCCAGCAGGTGATCGGTCTCGGCAGCAAACCCCACAACCAGACGGGGTCGTTGCGCGTGGCGGCTCAGCGTCGCCAGAATATCGGGGTTTTCGACAAGCTCGAGGGCTGGCGGTGAGGCATCGCGGCGCTTTTTCAGCTTGAACTCCGCCACTTCCGCCGGTCGCCAATCCGCGACGGCGGCGACGCAGATCGCCGCATCGACCGGCAAAGCGGCTTCACACGCACCCAGCATCTGGATCGCGGTTTCGACATGGGTGACGGCGACACCGGGCGGATCGGGCTGTTCGGTCGGGCCGGCGATCAGCCGCACCTCGGCCCCCGCGC
Organism: uncultured Elstera sp.; assembly: GCA_903931835.1. Taxonomy (GTDB): domain Bacteria; phylum Pseudomonadota; class Alphaproteobacteria; order Elsterales; family Elsteraceae; genus CAIZEE01. The sequence goes on along the minus strand of CAIZEE010000232.1, from coordinate 1,446 downwards.
GCGCCAGCGATGCGGCGATGGCATGACCCTGCCGCCCCGATGAGCGATTGGACAGATAGCGGATCGGGTCGATCGGCTCACGCGTCGGCCCGCTGGTGACCAGCATCTTCAAGCCTGCGAGCGGCTTGTCGCCCAGGGCCGCCTCAATCGCGGCAATGATCTCCGGCACTTCGGACAGCCGCCCGAAGCCGACTTCGCCACAGGCGAGATCGCCCGATGCCGGGCCGACAAAGCCGATGCCGCGCTCAAGCAGGGTCGCGTGATTGGCCCTGGTCGCCGCGTGGTTCCACATCATCACATTCATTGAGGGTGCGATCAGCACCGGTTTATCGGTCGCGAGCAGGCAGGTTGTGGCGAGGTCATCCGCCAGACCGGCTGCCATCTTCGCCATCAGATCGGCGGTGGCGGGTGCGACGACGATCAGATCAGCCTCTCGGCTCAAGCGGATATGCCCCATTTCCTGCTCGTCGGTCAGCGAGAACAGATCGTCATAGACGCGTTCTTCGGACAAGGCGGAAAGGCTGAGTTTGGTCACGAATTCGGCGCCGGCGCGGGTCAGGATCGTGCGCACGCTGTAGTCGCGGTCGCGCAAACGACGGATCAGCTCAAGCGACTTATAGGCCGCAATGCCCCCGCCGACGATCAAGAGTATGCGGCCCCGACCAAGCATGATATCCCTTGGCACCTGTAAGAAGCGGTGAAAATAAGTGCTAGAGAGTTCCGTAGCAAGGTTCGCCGGAAATAGCAAAGCCGGAGCGTAAAATTATTATGACCCTGCCGCATGTCGTTATAGTCGGCGCCGGGTTCGGTGGTTTGACAGCGGCCCTAAGCCTGGCGCGGTCGCCTGTACGGATCACCGTGATCGACCGGCACAACTATCATCTGTTCCAGCCTTTGCTCTATCAGGTCGCCACCGCCGCCCTGTCGCCGGCCGATGTGGCGGAGCCGATTCGCAGCATTCTGGCGCATCAGCCCAATGCCGAAATGGTGCTGGGCGAGGTCGTCGGCATCGATCGCGAGAACAAACAGGTCGAGCTGCGCCACACCAAGATTTCTTACGACTATCTGATCGTCGCGACCGGCGCCAGGCACAGCTATTTCGGCCATAACCAATGGGCGCTGCATGCGCCGGCGCTGAAGACCATCGAGGATGCGCTGAATATCCGGCGCCGATTGCTGCTCGCCTTTGAACAGGCGGAGCAGGAGCCGGATGAGACGGCAAAACAGGCCTTTATCACCTTCATCGTCATTGGCGGCGGGCCGACCGGCGTCGAGCTGGCCGGCGCCATCGCCGAACTCGCGCGTCACACGCTGATCCATGATTTCCGGCACATCGACACGCGCAAGGCGCGCGTGCTGCTGGTCGAGGGCGGGGCCAGAATTCTGTCGAGCTTCCCAGAGCGGCTGTCGGCCGTCGCCAAATCCAGCCTGGAAAAGCTCGGCGTC
>CAIZEE010000231.1 GCA_903931835.1 uncultured Elstera sp. | reverse complement strand
CGATCTCGGCCATCGCTGGGCAGCGGGCGAGGTTAAGCCCGGCGAGCCGCTGTTCATGCCGCGCAAAGGTTATGAGCAGATCCGCGTCTATCATTTGAACCCGGCGCTGGTGGATTGGGCGATGCACCTTAGCGCCGATACGCTGTTGAAGGACTCGCCTGCCGCCGAGGCCTATCGGTTGCGCTATCCGGACGTGGCAGCGCGCCATCCGCCGCTGGTCGCGACCGGCACCCATGTCACGGGCGACACATTCTTCCACGGCCCCGGATTATCGGCGGAGGCGCAGTACATTGCCAAGCTTTATGGCGCCGACGATTATCTCATCACCGAAATGGAGGGAACCGCCATTACCCAGGTGATTGCTCGGCAATACGGCACGGATCGAGTGTTGGCACTACGCGGCGCCGTCAATTTCGATCAAGGCAATCCGAATGAGACGACCTTGCAGCATCTTGATCCCGCACCGGGGCAAACTGCCGGTGGCTTTGACGAGGCGGTCTGGAATGTCGAGCTGGTCGGGTCGCGCGTCGTCGATCACATCGTATCCGACTGGCCGCATTGGGCGGCAGGGCCGCCGCCGGGCCCTTGATCAGCGCCTTTGCGGTGCCAGAATACCGCCACCTACGGCATACCATCTAGGCGTGTCTCAGAGCCATCTTATTGGCGCTGACCGAAAATAATGACTTTGGGCCGCAAATTTAGCTGCGTCGCCCGCGCAAAATCATATAGGCTCCTGACCTACAGTCCGGTCGCGCAAAGGCGACCTGCCGGGACTTTAAAGACGAGCGTAAATCCAGGGAGGTAACATGACCGGACGCAATATTTCCACGCGTATCAGCCGTCGTTCCATTCTTAAGACAACCGCCGCCGTCGGCGTTATGCAGGTGGCCGCACCGTTTGTTTGGTCCGCCCGAGCGGCCGACAACATCAAAATCGGCTTCAACGATCCGCTGACCGGCACCTATGCCGAACTTGGCAAGAATGAACAGATTGGCTGCGAACTCGCGGTCGAGCAGATCAATGCCAAGGGCGGCATCCTCGGCCGGCAGGTCGAACTGCTGGTCGAAGACTCAACCAGCACCGATACCGGTACCGCCGTGCAGAAGGCGCGCAAGCTGATCGAGCGCGACAACGTCGATTTCATGCTGGGGAACGTCAACTCGGCGATGGCGCTGGCGATGGGCCAGGTCACCAGCGAGTTGAAGAAGCTGCATATCGTCACCGGCGGCCATACCGACGCGGTGACCGGCAAGGATTGCCACTGGAACGTCTTCCGTGTCTGCAACACGACGCGCATGGAAACCAACTCGGTCTCCTCGACCCTGTTCAACAAATACGGCAAGAAATGGTATTTCATCACGGCGGATTACGCCTTCGGCCATACGCTGCAGGAAGGGTTTGAGGCAAGCCTGAAGAAATTCGGCGGCACTGAAGTCGGAGCCGATCTGTCACCGCTCGGCGCCACCGATTACTCGTCCTATCTGATCAAGGCTCAGGCCGCCAATCCGGACGTCATCATCCTGCTGCATGCCGGACAGGACATGATCAATGTGCTGAAGCAGGCGGTTCAGTTCGGTCTCGACAAGCGCTTCCATATCGCTGGCGCCCAGCAGGAGCTGGAGGTCTTGTCCGGCCTGCCGCCAAATGCGCGGATCGGCACCTGGTGCTTCGAATGGTACTGGAACCAGCCGGGTGTGCCGCATGTCGCGGAATTTGTCGAGGCGATCAAGAAGAAGACCGGTGGCAAAGTGCCATCAGCCCGCCACTGGTTCGGCTATGTAGCCGCCTGGACCTGCGCGCTGGTCGCCAATGAGCAGAAGACGCTGGACGCCGTCAAGCTGGCCAAGGCGCTCGAAGGCTTCAAACTGCCGCCTGAAGTCGCGTTGATGCCGAACGATCCGTTCTACCGGGCAGGCGACCATCAGCTGATGCCGTCCTTGTTTGTCGGCCAGGCCCAGGCACAGGGCACGACGCCCGACGACCTGTTTAAGGTCGATGAGGTGGTCAAGGGAACTGACGTTGCCCCGACTGTCGAAGAGACGGGCTGCAAGGTTACCTGGCCGGCCTAACGGTACTGCACGAAGTTTGCTGAAGGGCGAGGCGTGTCTGCTGCACGAATGAAGCAGACACGCCTTTGCTGATCTCAATGCTGGCCTGGGGAACGGCATGACTCAACTGATCCTGTTCAATCTGTTCAACGGCCTGATTATCGGGGCGTTCTATGCGCTGATGGCGCTTGGATTGTCGCTGATCCTCAATCTGTCTGGGGTGATCAATTTCGCGCATGGCGGGTTTCTGGCGCTGGGCGGCTATCTTGCTTATGCGCTGATGCCGTATATCGGATTTTGGGGCGGTCTGGCGCTGGCGCCGGTGCTGACGGCGCTGATCGGGATCGCGGTTGAACGCGTGTTTATTCGCCGGGTCTATGGACGAGACCCGCTTTACAGCCTTTTGCTGACCTTCGGCCTTGCCTTCATCTTTGAGGATGTCATCCGTTATATCTGGGGTCCGGCGACTGTGCCCTTCGCCGTGCCGGATGTGCTGCAGACGCCGTTATCGCCCGATTTCTTCTTCCTGACCGGGTACCGCATGTTCATGGTGGGCCTTGCCGCTGCGGCCGTGTTGGGATTGTTCGTCCTGCTCAAGACGACACGGCTTGGCATCCGCATCCGCGCCGGCACGCTCGACCTTGAGATGGTGTCGGTGCTCGGCATCAATGTCCGAATCCTGCGCAATCTGAATTTCGGCCTGGGCATCTATTTGGCCGGCCTTGCGGGCGTCATGGCGGCGGGCATGCTGGGCTTGCAGCCGACCATCGGCAACACGCTGATCATGCCCAGTTTCGTCGCCATCATCATCGGCGGCCTGGGCAGCCTTCCCGGCACCTTGCTGGGCGGCTTCTTGATCGGTGGTGCGTCGGGTCTGGCCACCGTATTTTTCCCATCCGCCAGCGAGGCGGTAATGTTCGTGATGATGGGGCTGGTTCTGTTGGTCCGCCCGCGCGGCTTGCTCGGCGAAGAGGGACGTTTCTAATGCAGCAGGCTCTCAAACATAACCAAGGCACGCTGATCGTCTGGCTGTTGCTGCTGACCGCCCCGTTCTGGCTGCCTTATATCGGCGGTTATACCGCCCTTGGCAGCCGTGTCGTCATACTGGCGCTGGCCGCCATGTCGGTGAATTTTCTGTTGGGCTTCACCGGCGTGCTATCCTTCGGCCATGCCGCCTATTTCGGTATCGGCGTCTATGGCGTCGGATTGACGCTGAAATATCTGGAACCCAGCACGGTGGCGGGCATCGCGATCGGCGTCGGCGCCGGAGCCCTGGCGGCGGCCGTAATCGGCGTGCTGATCGTCAGGCTGCGCGGCATCTATTTCGCCATGGTGACAATCGCGTTCGGTCAGGTCTTCTACTTCATCGCCTATCGCTGGAACTCCGTCACCGGCGGCGATGACGGCCTGTCAGGATGGCACCGGCTGCCGATCGATCTTGGCTTCACCACGCTCGATATCCAGAGCAATGACAAGGCGCTCTATTATCTGGTTCTGGCCTGTTTCGGCGTGTCGGTCGCGATCATGGCGTTTTTACTGCGCTCGCCCTTCGGCCGGACGTTGATCGCAATCCGCGAGAATGAGCGCCGCGCCCGTTTTCTCGGCATTCCGGTCGACCAGCATATCTGGCTGTCTTGGGTGATATCCTGCACCTTCGTCAGTCTGGCCGGCGCCCTCTACGCACTGATCAACAATTTCGCCGATCCGCATGATCTGCGCTGGGACCAGTCCGGTGATTTCGTGATCATGGCGGTTCTGGGCGGCATGCGGTCATTCTGGGGGCCGCTGCTGGGTGCCGCCCTGTTCGTGGTGTTGCAGGATTACCTGTCCAGCCATACCGAGAACTGGCAATCGTTTATCGGCGCGTTCTTCGTGCTGGTGGTGATGTTCTTCCCGCGCGGCATTCTCGGCATTCTGCGGCGGAGGACGACGCCATGACGTTGCTTACCGTCGAGAACGTGACCCGCACCTTCAGCGGCTTGGTCGCGGTGAACGATGTCACGATGCACGTCGCCCCCGGCGAATTGCGCGCCGTGATCGGCCCCAACGGCGCCGGCAAGACGACCTTCTTCAACGTGATAACCGGTTTCTTTCCACCAAGTTCGGGCCGAATCACCTTTGAAGGCACCGATATCACCAGGCTCAACCCGACGCAGCGGATCAGACGCGGCATCGCCCGCACCTTCCAGATCACCGAGATTTTCCCGGAGCTGACGGCACGCGAAAACCTGCGCATCCCGGTGGAGATGGCAGAGGGCCAACGCCTGCGCCCCTGGAAATCGCGCAATGCTGCGATCGTGACTGAACGGCGGATCGCTGAATTGCTGGAGATCAGCGGCTTGGCGCCCAACGCCAATCGGCTGGTCGGGGAACTCAGCAACGGCGATCAGCGCGCCATCGAGATCATGATGGCGCTGGCCCTGAAGCCGCGTTTGCTGCTGCTCGACGAGCCGACCGCCGGAATGGGCGACCAAGAAACCTATAATATGGCGAAGCTGGTGCGCGCGCTTCACCGCGACCTCAAACTCTCGATGATCCTGATCGAGCATGACATGCGCGTCGTGTTCAATTTGGCCGACCGCATTACGGTTCTGGCGGAGGGCGCCGTTCTGGCGGAAGGCACGCCCAAGGAAATCGCGGAGAACGAGGCGGTTCAGGCGGCATATCTTGGAGGCGACGCATGACTGCCCACCCCCTGGTCGTTGAGAACCTGCACACTTATTACGGTAAGAGCCATATCCTGCACGGCATCAGTTTTGAGGTCCGTGATGGCGAGATCGTTACCCTTCTGGGCCGTAACGGCGCCGGGAAATCCACCACCATGCGCAGCCTGGTCGGGCTGACGCCGGCGCGTGACGGCAGCATCAAGCTGTTCGGCGAGGAGGCGCGCCAATGGCAACCGTTCCGCATCGCGGCAAGCGGTGTCGGCTTCGTTCCGGAGGGTCGGCGCATCTTCGCCAATCTGACGGTCGAAGAGAATCTGAAGGTACCGCTGGAACGCCCCGGCCCCTGGACCATTAAGCGCGTCTATGAGCTGTTTCCCCGTTTGGCCGAACGGCGCACCAACAAGGGACGGCAATTATCGGGCGGTGAGCAGGAAATGCTGTCGATCTCCCGCGCGCTTCTATTGAACCCGAAATTGCTGCTGCTCGACGAGCCGTCACAGGGTCTGGCGCCGCTGATCGTCCAGGAGGTCTTCAAATGCGTCGTCGCGGCGCGCGCGGAGGGCATGTCGGTCCTGCTGGTCGAACAGAATGTCCGCGCGGCTATCGGAATTGCCGACCGGGTCTATGTGCTCGATCACGGCGAGATGGCATTTTCTGGCGATGCGCATGAATTCGCCAAGGATGAAGAGAGAATCCGCGCACTAGCCGGCGCCAGCGCCGCCGAATGGGATGTCGACGCCGAGGCCCCGCCGCCAGCGGCATAGGCTGAAGACAAGGGGAAACGGAACAGCCACCGCAGAATTGGGCGTTTTGCAGCGATAAAAGAAAGAATTTTCCGAGTCTTTGGTGGCAGGATCGTCCCGCTTCGTTGCTGTCAAAGAGGCAAATCAAATGCCCACACCGTCGCGACCCCATCTGCATATCCCCACCCCCCATGCCCGGCCGGGGGAGCAGACGAATTTCAGCCATCTGGAAATTCCGCCGGCAGGTGCGGTCCGGCGGCCGGGTACCGATGAGGACGAAACCGATCTCAGAAGCTTCCCCTATCACCTGATCCGCGTGCTCGATGACCAGGGCGGTGCTGTCGGCCCCTGGGACCCGCAACTGGCCCCTGAGATGATGCTGCGCGGCCTGCGCGCGATGCTGCTGACCCGGTTGTTCGACGAGCGCATGTTCCGGCTGCAGCGTCAGGGCAAAACCAGCTTCTACCTGAAATCAACCGGCGAGGAAGCAATCCCAGCCGCCATGGCGCTGCAGCTGCGCGCCGACGATATGAGCTTTCCCACCTATCGAGCGCTCAGTTGGTTGATGGCGCGGGAATACCCGCTGATCGATCTGGTCAATCAGATCTTCTCCAACGCCAAGGATCCGCTGCGCGGCCGGCAGCTGCCCGTCCTCTATTCGGCCCGCGAATACGGCTTCTACTCGTTGGCCGGCAATCTCGGTAGCCGGTTCGGCCATGCCGTCGGCTGGGCGATGGCGGCGGCCTATAAGCAAACTGACAGCATCGCGATCGGCTTTATCGGCGAAGGGACAACGGCGGAAGGCGATTTCCACGAAGCGCTGACCTTTGCCAGTGTTTACAAGGCGCCGGTCATTCTGTGCATCACCAATAATCAATGGGCGATCTCGAGCTATTCCGGCATCGCCGGCGCCGAGGCGACAACGTTCGCCGCCAAGGCGCTGGGATTCGGCCTGCCGGGGTTGCGGGTCGATGGCAATGACTTCCTGGCTGTCTGGGCGGTGACGGCATGGGCAGCGGAACGGGCAAGAAGCGGCTTCGGCGCCACGCTGATCGAATTTTTCACCTATCGCGCCGAAGGGCATTCAAGCAGCGACGATCCCGGTAAATACCGACCTGCGGATGAGGCATCGCATTGGCCGCTCGGCGATCCGATTGAACGTCTGAAACAGCATCTGATCGGCATCGGCCATTGGGATGAGGCACGCCATACCGCCCTGATCAGCGAACTCGATGGACAGGTCCACGCGGCCATTAAGGAAGGCGAAGCGATCGGCACACTCGGCCAGT
>CAIZEE010000230.1 GCA_903931835.1 uncultured Elstera sp. | reverse complement strand
GCCTTGCCCATCGCGGCGTGCTGTTTTTGGACGAGCTGCCCGAATTCGCGCGCGGACCCTTAGAAGCGATGCGCCAGCCGCTGGAAACCGGCCGCGCCGTGGTCGCCCGCGCCAACGCGCATGTGACCTACCCGGCGCGCGTGCAACTGATCGCCGCGATGAACCCCTGCCGCTGCGGCTATCTGGACGATCCGGCCCAGGGCTGCGGCCGCGCGCCTCGCTGTGGCGCCGATTACCAGTCGAAGATCAGCGGCCCGCTTTTCGACCGCATCGACCTCCATGTCGACGTCCCGGCCGTCAGCGCCGCCGATCTCGCCTTGCCGCCACCCAGAGAGACCAGCGCCATCGTCGCCGAACGCGTCGCCGCCGCAAGGGCGATCCAGCGCGAGCGTTACCGCGACATCCCGGGCGTCACCACCAATGCCGAGCTGGACGGTCAGGCCCTGGTCGAGGCGACATCCCTGGAGCCGGACGGCCAGCGCCTGCTAACCGATGCCGCGAGCAAGCTGAAGCTAAGTGCGCGAGGCTATCACCGCGTGCTGCGCGTGGCGCGGACCGTCGCCGATCTGGATGGGAGCGAGGCGGTCAGGCGCGTGCATCTGGCCGAGGCGTTGTCGTATCGGCGGGTGTTGCCGGGGCGGTAGGTTTGGGCGCCGGCTGTTGCCCATTTTTAGCACACGCCCAGGTCAAGCCTGCCCCAGCAGTTTTGCCGGAATCGAAATCGAAGCGGCCGGAATGAGGCTTGCAACGGAGACGTGCGGCCAGGAGAGGCCGTTAAAATTGAGCAGAACCATCTGCGAATATTGAATCTGCGTCGTGGGAACACTGACCTGCCCGCCGGCAAAATGCTTGCCCCCGTGTGGAATATGAGCAACGAAACTTGGCACCAGAGGCGTAAGTGGGTTGGTCGGCAGCGGTTCGAGAGCGGGCGAAGTCTGGCCCGGCGCCAGCGGCGGCACGTGCACCTGGTAGACCACCGTTTCGATCCAAAATACTGCATCCATCTGGAATGCTTGCGCATTCGGCCCGACAGCGCTCGGCGGTGGAGCGGGGACCGTCTGGAGGAACGCGATATTGTCGGTGCCACCGGCAAAATTGGGCAGTAGCGCGATCGCGGCGGCAATCGGGCCGTCCGGGATTGGCGAGGACGGATTGGTCGAAATGAATAGCGTCTGGGTTTCGGTGATCGTCTGACCGGCGATCTGGTCCTGCAGAACCTTGTTCGGGTTCGTCACCATCGGCTGGGTTATCGGTATGCCGGTAAGATCCTGCGGCAATCTGAACGTTGCCGGTGTGGCGACGGTCTGGCTGGGGAAGGGGATGCGCGTACCGGGATTGCCGCCCGCAAACGGCGTGATGTCGACCGCGCCGATCGGAGGGGCGCTGTCGATTGTCACGGCAATGCCCTGGGCTACGACCGTCGTGCCGTGGGGGATCGACGCCATTCGCGCGAATGTCGTTGCCGCCACATTCGGATTGCTGGTCGGGGGCACGATCACCCAAATCCCCGGTTCCAAATGGATGCCCTGCGCGGGGCTGGTCGTCACATCGTTGATTTGCTGCAGATAGGGCACGCCATTCAGGGTAAGGTCGCCCTGCGTTCCGAAGCCGCGGTTGGGCACAGCACCCAGAGGCTTGTGGAAGGACAAAGTCTCCTCGGTAAGGTTCAGTTCAAGGATGTTGTCGGCTGGCCCCGTGCCGGGAACCGGCAGCGGCGTCGGCGTCGCCGTCGAATTGGGCCGGAAGATTGTGTTGAAACCATTGCCCTTCCAGTCGCCGGTGAACGCGGCGAGCGGCCCCAGGGGCGGTGACGGCTTATCCGCCCGGGGTGGGTGGGTATCGTGGACGGAGCGGATCGAGAAATCGGCGTGCCCGGATAATGCAGGCGTCAGGATGATGGGATCGCTCATAGCGTCCTCCCGGAGGATTAATGGGTAGAAATACAGCTAAAACGAGAATTTCCTTTTACAGCGAATCCGAATTACACGCAATGGTATTGATATGTAATATAAATGCAACCTAACCTGCGGGCCTGTGTGAGATTTTTAGCCGCACTGATATCGCCCGGGTTTAAGGCGAAAAAGGGGTCGGGCAGTTAGGGCTGAATGGCGCGTGCGGCCGGAGCGTTCGTTACGCCTTGTCCAAAATCCGCTGCATAAACACCAAATCCAGCCACCGCCCAAACTTCCGCCCGACCTGCTTGAAATGCCCGACCTGCTCGAAGCCGAGCCGCTCATGCAGGTGAATCGACACCGCGTTATCGGCATCAATCCCGGCG
>CAIZEE010000229.1 GCA_903931835.1 uncultured Elstera sp. | reverse complement strand
TGCAGTCTTGTTGCTCAGACGCCATTTCACAGCGCTGTAAAACTCACTGCGATAAGCAGCACCCGGCCAGGATAGCGTCCGCCATGCCTCGAAGGTGATGGGCTTCAGCTGAGAATGGGTCGAAGTCAAATCGCCGGGCGATTTCCAATCCAATTCCCAGGTCGCGGGAAAGCCGAAGAAGGCCGGCCAGTATTCGTTAAAGTCGTCACCGGACAGGTCGCCATCGGTGCTGAGCTTGGCGGCGATGGATTGGTCGGTCATGCCATCATAGGCAACTGCTCTTGCGAGCGTCGACAGCACCACCGGGACCGGTTTGCCATTAATGCCGGTAATCTCAGCCCCTCGTGCGGGTGCGCCCAGCTGCCCGTCATTGGAAACGACGATCATGCGGCCCTCGATCAATTTGAAGCGCAATGGCAGATGGGTCGCCTCACTCTCGCGATAACGATTGATCGCGTCAGGCGCCTCGGCCTTGGTGTGATCGCAATGAATTTCGGCCAGCATCAGCGAGATCGCGCGCCAGAGCGCCAAATCACTCGTCGGCTGATCCGCCGCTCCCGCCAGCCGCGCAAAGGCCGCATCAATCTCCGCATGCGAACGATAACGGTAGAGGCCGGGATGGATTGTCTCCAACGCCCGACGCATCAAGGCGATATCGACGCGCGCCTCGTCAGACGTCAGATTTTTTGCCTGATAGGGTTGGCACAGGGCTGCTTGCGCAATGAAGAGGGAGACAAAGACTAGGCGTTTCATGGTTGGCGGCTCCGATAAGAGAGCCTCAACGCTAGGCTTCGGCTTCGTCCGGTGTCGTCCCAGAAGGCGGATTACCGGGAATTTTCAGAATATGAGCCGCGCGCCATACGCTCGGGCTGACACCGGTATGCGCACGAAAGGCGCGATTGAAACTCGCCTTGGAAGAAAAGCCGGCATCCAGCGCCAATGTCAAAATCTCAGCATCGCGATCGGCGAGACCGGCCTTCACGTCTTCAACACGCAGTCGATTGATGACCGCATTGAAGTTCTGACCGAGCCCCTCGTTAAACGCCCGCGATACATAGGACTCGTTGGTGGCAAGCCGCCGGGCGACATCGCCAACCGTGAGGCCGGGTTCGCGCCACCACCCCTCTTGCCGGATACGCTCCGCCCAAATGCGTGCGCTAGCGCCCCAGTCCCGAACATCCGGATCGACCGGCGCTTTGGGCGCCACCATTTGCGGGAAGAGATGGCCAGCGTATCGCCAACCCTCCAGACCGAGCCAGAGCACCAGGGCAGCAAAAATCAGATATTGCGGGAAACGGTTTTGATAGCTGAGCGGCACGGCAAACCAGTCATAGGCGTCAAAGCCGATCGTCACGAAAAGCCATAGCGCGGATGCCGCCAATATTGTCCCAATCCACGGCTGACGATGATCCTCACGGTCGCTGACGTGATCGGCAAGCCAGCGCTGATAGCGGCGGCGAAACCGGATTGTCGCGATCAGATAAATCGCAACAGAAAGAATCCCCGCGCCAGCCTCCAAGGGAGCGATGAAACGGACATGGATTGTATCGTTCCACAATGATTTCGCCGGCAACGGCAATGAAAACGCCCAAAGCATATAGGCGAGATCAATTGCCGCCGGCACGAAATGCCAACCCCATCGAGGCGGCAGCTTTGGCGTCGCCAAGCGGCGAAGGTAGAAATAGAGCAACGGACCAATGGCAAGCCCAAGATCAAAGGGTGCAAAGGACAGCCATGGATAGGCGTCATAGAACCCGGCAAACCCAATTGCATAGGGCACCAATCGCAACACGGCGACGAATAGAAGAGCCGCCAGTAACCGGTTGGCCACGCGGTTTCGGCGCGTCGCCAGAAGCAGGACCGAGACCAGAAGGCCGAAGCCAGCGGCTAAAGCCAGGATTGTGCTCCAAGTCCCGAACCGGATCACAACAATCTCCGTTGTAGCGCCAGCGTGTCGACTAGGCCGGCCGAAGCGGGCTGGCGCGTCGAAAGGTCAGATTGTAGCGAAACTGACCAGTCAACGGATGTTCATTAGGCGCAATCGGATGAATACCATGAAAGTTGAGGCGCGACGCGCCGCCCCAGACAACCACATCGCCGTGCAGCAGCTCGATCCGCTTGGGCTTCTCCGATCGCAGGGCACCACCCCATAAAAACACCGCCGGTAGGCCGAGCGAGACGGAGACGATAGGTTGTGTAAAGTCGCTCTCATCGCGGTCCTGATGCAGCGACATTCTGGCGCCGATATCATAGCGATTGATCAACGCGACATCCGGCTCAAACGGCGCAAAACCGCCAGCCGCCGCCGCGCGGGTTGCGACGTCACGGAAGACTTGCGGCATCGGCGGCCACGCCAACCCTGTTTCGGGATCCGTCTTCGCGTAGCGATAGCCACGCCGATCGCTGATCCAGCCGAGCTCACCGCTATTCGTCATGAAAGCCGACATGGGCTTGCCGCCAGGTGTGAACATCTGACGGAACGGGGTCGTTTTGGCGATGTCGATGGTGGCGAGAAACAACTCCTCCGCTATCGCGGCGGCAAATCCGCGCAAGCAGACGGCATCCTTATTTAGTACAACCTGGCCGTTTGATTTATGCGGTCTCTCGCCAAGGTTCAGCATTCGGAAAACCATCTCATAGATGCGCAGAGTATAGTGGCAGGCAGCGATATGACTGCCGATTTTGTCAAAGGTAGCCTGTATAGCAATTACTTAAAGACAATTTTGAGGCGTAACTCTGGTAATAAAAGCCGGTCGTGAAATGTCGCGTCTCAGGTACGGGCCGAGATCGCAGCGATGATTGTCCGGGCGCAATCTTGCGTATCCCAGGACCCCGCCGACCGGCGAGGTGTTTAGCCAAATGAACAAATGATCTAATTGAATTTTCGTAAAGGTAGAGCAGTTACCACTTATTCGCGTATACGCTTTGAACAAAGTCGATTTCTGTCTGCTTCTTGGATGCCACCTCTCTCGTCATTGACTTGAATGATATCGTAAGTACATACTTCTTTAACGAACCGGACATAACATGATCATGCGGAGCCGAATCGAAGTGGGTTATTTGACCCTTCCAGCGTTTATCTTCGATACAACCTTGCGTGAGCTTGGGCCATGTATGCTTCACGGGTGATATGGACAATTTGTCTCGCGGCGACTGGGCTCGTTGCCTGGTACGGCCTGCCTGCTGTTTCGGCCGAATGGCAGTGGAGCACCAACTGGCTAACCAGTTTTGACGTCTGGATGATTGATCACGCAGCCTATCCGAGTGTGCTGGCGATCGACATGTCCCTGGGCCTGACGACATTTCTTGGGGTTTTCGTGATCCGCCGCTTGTTCCTGCATTTCGAAGCGATGGAGGCGCGAGAGAAGGACTTCCCCGCCCTGCTCCTGCCGACCATGGATATCATCGATGTTGCGGAGTACATCGAGGATAGCTCCGCCTGGGGTCATCACCGTCTGTTGCGGCTTTGCGCCGGGCCGTCCTTGGACGAGTCCGTGGCGGCCGAGATACGCCGGGCGGCGCTGGTTGGCGCCATCCGAGTGATCGGGACCCCGACCAATCTCGCCAGTGAGGTCGTCATCGACCGCCGCTACTGGGAGGAAGCGACGATTGATGAGGGCCGCATCTGGGATCGCCGAAACAACTTCTTCACGATACCGCTTGCCGCCGGCGAATACGCCCCCGCCGGCACCAAATACCAGCATGGCCGGATACCCGTCGCCGACGTCATGAAGGAATGGCCGGCAGCGTCGAAGTTCCTGCGCATGCGCGTCGCTCTGATGATCCGGCTTCGTCGGCCGACACTCTTCCAACCCGCTCTTCGGCGGGATTCCTGAACCCATCGATAGCGGCTTCACGATTGCGTCCCCGCCTCACCTGACTATGGTAATTGGCTGGAACCAGCCATTGGGCAATTTAGGGGACATCGTAGATGCTGCGTGAATTCAAAGAATTTGCCCTAAAGGGCAATGTTGTCGATCTTGCAGTCGGCGTCATCATCGGCGCCGCATTCGGTAAGATCGTCGAAAGCCTGGTCGCTGACATCTTCATGCCGATCGTCGGCGCCTTCACCGGCGGCCTCGATTTCTCTAACTATTTTGTATCGCTGAAGGCGCTGGCGACCGGTATCGACGTGCCGCCCACCTATGCCAAGGCTAAGGAACTGGGCGCCACGCTGGGATACGGCCAATTCCTGACCGTAGCGATCAACTTCACCATTATCGCCTTTATCCTGTTCCTGGTCGTCAAGGCGATGAACCATTTAAAGCAGGAGGAAGCGGCCAAGGCGCCGCCACCACCGACGGCCAGCGAAATCCTACTGACTGAAATCCGCGATCTTCTGAAGAGCCGGGAGGGTCAGCCGAACTGATAGGCTGAAACTGCCTTGCCCCAGATCTTGCGGCTGAATACCTGCCGCCCGATCTCGCGCGATGCAGCACCGACCGCGACCATCAGGGGAAGCAGGTGCTCCTCTCGCGGATGACAGATGCGGGCAGCCGGCGCATCGGCCCATTGCGCGAGCCCGGCCTCCCGCCGGTCGGGCGCACTGTCGCACAAGGTTTGGGTCAGCCAATCATCAAAGGCTTCTGAGGGTGCCGCAGCGCGCGGATCGCCGAACGCCGACAGGTTATGAAAACTGAGCCCGCTGCCAATGATCAGGATATTCTCGTCGCGTAAGGTCGCCAGCGCCTTGCCGATGGCAATATGGCGCGCCGGATCCAACCCCTTCTGCAGGGATAATTGCAGGATCGGGATATCGGCATCGGGAAAGGCGACCTTAAGCGGCACGAAGATGCCGTGATCATAGCCGCGCTCCAATTCCTCCCCAC
This sequence comes from uncultured Elstera sp., assembly GCA_903931835.1. Lineage (GTDB taxonomy): Bacteria > Pseudomonadota > Alphaproteobacteria > Elsterales > Elsteraceae > CAIZEE01. The sequence goes on along the minus strand of CAIZEE010000229.1, from coordinate 766 downwards.
TTTCGATCCCGGCATCCGAAAGCAGCCCCCGCACGCGGCGAGCCAAGTCCGGCGCGCCCGGTGCCGGATAGGTCAACCGATAGGTCTCAGGCGGGAAGCCATAGTAATCGAACAACAGATCGGGATTGGCCGATGCCAAGACGGTCGGGCGGCTCATCTCCCAATGCGCCGAAATGACCAGCAGCGCGTGCGGCCGCCGGTGCAAGGATGCCGGAATACCTCGCAAATACGCCTCCAACCCAACCCAACGAGACGGATCATCGGGCGGCGGCGGCATGAAAAAGCACGGCCCCCCGCCATGCGGGATGAAAAGCGTGGGTTGTTTCATGGTGATGTCTGGACCAGTCAGGCTGTTCAATAGCCCTAAAGTCTGGGTATCAAGCTCTGCCGGATCAAGTATTCACACGTCGCTGATCCGCCTATCGAGCATGCTGCGGAAAATGCGCAAGCTGATCAAAGCCAAGCAGCTTGATCAGCGCGACAAGTTTGACAGTTATTGAGCTCACTCGTGAGCCCGCTTGCCCGCTTCCTGATAGTCCGCTGGGATCGTGAATTCGTCTTCCGACTGCGGTTCGACCCGCAAATTAATCAATTGTGCGACATAGGGGCTCGGTAACTCTTTAGCGACGGCGACAACCTTGACGATCCGCCCTAACTGGTCATCGATCCATCCCGTCAGCGAGTCGCTCTTCGCCCGCCCTGTCACGTAAAATCTGGTCACGGCTCGCCCATGCCATGTCTCCCGACCGGTCATGCGGCACGTAAT
>CAIZEE010000228.1 GCA_903931835.1 uncultured Elstera sp. | reverse complement strand
GGCGGCGTCCTGCCGATGTGCCAGGATACCGGGACGGCGATCGTCATGGGCAAGAAGGGCCAGAACGTCTGGACCGGCGGCGATGACGAGGCGGCACTCTCGCTCGGCATCCGCCGGACGTATGCCGAAACCAATTTGCGCTACAGCCAGCTATCGCCGATCAGCCTGTATGAAGAGGCCAATACCGGCGATAATCTGCCGGCCCAGATCGACCTCTACGCCGTGCCGGGCGATGCTTACAAATTCCTGTTCATGGCGAAGGGCGGCGGCTCGGCCAACAAGACCTATCTGTACCAGCAGACGCCGGCCGTGCTGACGCCAGCGAAACTGGTGCCGTTCATCGACGCCCAGATCCGCACGCTCGGCACCTCGGCCTGCCCGCCTTATCATCTGGCGATCGTGATCGGCGGCACGTCGGCCGAGATGAATTTGAAAACTGTGAAGCTCGCCAGCGCTCATTATCTCGACACGTTGCCGACCAGCGGCGGGCGCCACGGCCAGGCCTATCGCGATCTCGGCTTTGAGGCGGAGGTGCTGGAACTGACCCGCCAAATGGGTATCGGCGCGCAATTCGGCGGCAAGTATTTCTGCCATGATGTCCGCGTCATCCGCCTGCCGCGCCACGGCGCCTCGGTGCCGATCGGGCTTGGCGTGTCGTGCTCGGCCGATCGCCAGATCCAGGGCAAGATCACCGAAAAAGGCATCTTCCTCGAACAGCTCGAAACCAATCCCGCGCAATATCTGCCGGCGATCGACGAAAGCCAGTTGGGCGGCGACGTGGTGCGTGTCGACCTCAACCAGAGCATGGATGAGATTCGGCGTACTCTGTCGCAATACCCGATCAAGACCCGCCTCAGTTTGACCGGTACGATCATCGTCGCGCGCGATCTCGCCCATGCCAAGATCCAGGAGCGGCTTAATCGCGGCGAGGGCCTGCCGGATTACATGCGCGATTGCGTGATCTATTATGCCGGCCCTGCCAAGACACCCGAAGGCTATGCGTCGGGTTCCTTCGGTCCGACGACGGCCGGGCGGATGGATAGCTATGCTGCCCCCTTCATGGCGGCAGGGGGCAGCTTTGTCACGCTTGCCAAGGGCAACCGTTCGGCCGCTGTGCGCGATGCCTGCAAGACCTATGGCGGGTTCTATCTGGGCTCGATCGGTGGGGCTGCGGCCCGTCTGGCGCAGGATTGCATCAAGCGCATCTCAGTCCACGAATATCCGGAACTGGGCATGGAGGCGGTGTGGAAGATCGACGTCGTCGACTTCCCGGCCTTCATCGTGATCGACGACAAGGGCAACGATTTCTTCGCCAATCTATAGGGCCCACAGGCGCTATCTATATAATTGTAAGGCGATCCTATCTAGTCCATCCGGGGGTGCGGTAATTCCACATCACTTGTGTGATACTGCGCCGAAATAACAACAGGATGGGGTAGCGTGGCCGAAGATCGAACGCTGGATGTCGCTCGGCTGGTGGCTGGCGACAAGGCGACGTGGGATGCGTTTGTCGCGCGTTACGCCGGCGTGGTTCATGCCGGTGTCGGTGCCGTTGTGCGCCGCGCCGCGCATCAGCCGACCGAGATCGCCGATCTGGTTCAGGACGTTTTCGTGCGGTTGTGCAAGGATGATTGCCGCATGCTCCGGCAATACGACCCGGCCAGGGCATCGCTCGTGACCTGGTTGACGGTGGTCAGCCGCAGCGTTGCGCTTGACGCCATGCGCCGAAAATATGTGCCGCAAGTGGCGATCGACGATGCGCCAGAGTCGGCCTTTGCCTTCAGCCCGCGCGAATCAGCCAAGATTTCCATCCCGCCGGGCCTGCTGACACCGCGCCAGGCGATGGTCCTATCCCTGCTTTACGATCGCGATATGGACCCGGCCGAGGTCGCCCAGCATCTTGGCGTCGACGTGCAAACGATCCGCAGCACGCACCACAAAGCCCTTACTCGCCTGCGCCAATATTTTCGCGAAAATGCCGGGGAATGATTCCAGATTAACTTTCGTATAACAAAGCGTGGTGGAGGAATTGTGAGCAAGCAATCTGATGATCGCGATCTGTGGCGGCGCTTTGCCGCGACGAGCTTGAGCTCGCCCGCACCCTCGGCGCTTGACCTTGCGGCCTATGCCGATGGCACGCTCGATGAGGCTGCTATGGCTGATATCGAGGCATGGCTCGCGCTCAACCCCGATGAGATGGATAGCGTTCTGGAGGCGCGCGCCTTGCGCGATGTTGAACCGGACGAATTGCCGGTGCCCCTGGCCGCAGTTCGCCGCGCACGCGCTCTGATAACGCTTCCCTATATCGCGAGCCCGTGGCAAAGGCGTGCCGGATGGGTTGCGGTGGCGGCCTCGCTGATCCTGATTTGTATTGCCGAGTTGCCGGTCCCCGCGCGTCATTCGACGGCAGCAAATGCGCGGTCCGAACCGCTGGTGATCGACCTTGGCGTCAATGTTGGTGTGGGTGCGGGCGATGCCGGCTCTCTCCTCTAGCCTCATGCCACCACTGCGCAACTACCTTCCCTGGATCGCGTTGGCCCTGTCGCTCACGCTCAATGTCGTGATGGTGGTCGACCAGCGCTTTGGCGAGGCGCCGCCACCGCCGCCCAAGGTCAATGCTGAAAAGCAGCTCGCCGATGAGATGCATCTGACCGAGCCGCAGCTCGAGTCCTATCAATTTTACCGCCAGCAATTGCGCGACATGACCGGGGCCACGCGGCTGGAAAACCAGGATGACATCGAAGCGTATTACGACGAGATGGCAACGCCCAATCCTGACATCCAGAAATTGGACACGTTGCTGCAGCAGATCAATCACCGCCGCGCGCATTTACAGGTCAGCCAGACCGCCGCGACGGTCAAGTTCATGGCGGTCCTTGATCCAAAACAGCGCGAGATCCTGCTCGACGCCACCAGGCGCCAGCAGGACAAGGGCAATATCCGCCCCAGGCGTATCAAGCAAGAACAAGACATTAAGAGGTGACGAAATCGATACGCAACTGACCCAGCTTGCCAAGCGTTCGGTCGTGATCGCGGGGCACAAGACCAGCATTTCGTTGGAGAGCGCGTTTTGGGACGCGCTGAAACTAGCCGCGCGTCGGCGCAAGCTGACGGTCAATGAGTTAGTCACCCAGATCGATGGCGCCAGAAAGGGCAATTTGTCGAGTGCGCTGCGCGTCTTCCTGCTACTCGAACCCGATCAGGCGATGTCGCAATCCTATCGCGAGCATCAGATGGCAGGCCAAGCGGCGATGGGTGCCCCTAACGTTTAGGCCGCCCGGCGTTTGGAGCGTCTACGTGCGGACGGTACGTCCTCGTCGAACAGCTCCGCCAGCTTTTCCATCATGGTGCCGCCCAGTTGTTCGGCGTCGACGATCGTGACGGCACGGCTGTAATAGCGCGTGACATCGTGGCCGATGCCGATCGCGATCAGTTCGACTGTTCGGCTACGCTCGATACCCGCAATGACATCGCGCAGATGGCGTTCGAGGTAGTTGCCGGGATTGACCGATAGCGTCGAGTCATCGACAGGCGCGCCATCCGATATCACCATGAGAATGCGCCGCTGTTCCGGCCGGCCAAGCAGGCGCTGATAGGCCCAGAGCAAGGCTTCGCCGTCGATATTCTCCTTCAGCAACCCTTCGCGCAGCATCAACCCCAGCGATTTGCGGGCTCTGCGCCACGGGCTGTCGGCTGCCTTATAGATGATGTGACGCAGATCGTTGAGTCGGCCGGGCTGGGCTGGCTTGCCCTCGGAAATCCAGCGTTCGCGGCTTTGTCCACCCTTCCATGCCTTGGTGGTGAAGCCCAATATCTCGACCTTGACGCTGCAGCGCTCCAGCGTGCGCGCCAGAATGTCGGCGCAGATCGCGGCGATCGAAATTGGTCGGCCGCGCATCGAGCCTGAATTGTCGATCAGCAGCGTCACCACCGTGTCGCGAAACTCGATATCCTTCTCGCGCTTGTAGGACAGCGGTTGCGAGGGGTGGATGATGACGCGCGCGAGGCGGCTCGCATCGAGCATGCCTTCCTCCAGATCGAACTCCCAGGCGCGGGTCTGCTTCGCCATCAGCCGGCGCTGCAGCCGGTTGGCCAGCCTGCCGATCACGCTTTGGAGATGCGAGAGCTGCTGGTCGAGCAGCGAGCGCAACCGGGTCAACTCGTCGGGATCGCACAGATCATGGGCGTCGACGATTTCATCGAAATCATGGGCGAAGACGCGGTATCCGGCCTCGCCTGGATTGGCGTTCGAACGATCCTGGGATTGGCTGGTCGGCGGTTGCTGGCCGGCCTCGTCATCGCCGCTACCTTGGCCGTCATCGCCTTGGTCATCCTCACCAGCTGAGTCCTGTTCGTCGCCTTGGCCGGATTCGTCGTCGCTGCTATCGAGCGAGGAGGCGCTCGACGCCGCTTCCTCTTCCTCCGACTCGCCGCGCATCTCACTGTCGCCCTGCTCGTCGTCGCTTTCATCGGCCGCGGCGTCTTCGGGCTCGGTCGCCTCTTCCTCTCCGGCGTCGAGATCGAGATCGGCCAGCATGCGGCGGACCGAGCGCGCAAAGGCGTCCTGATCGTCGATCGAGGCGCTCAGATTTTTGAGCTCAGTCGACGCCTTCTCATCGATGAAGGGCCACCACATATCCATCACATGCTTGGCGATAGCAGGCGGCTCCTCGCCGGTCAGCGCTTTGCGCGCCAGCAGACGCAGCACCTCCGCCAGCGTCGCGTCTGACCGCTCGGCGACCCGCTCGAAGCCCTGCCGGCGATAGCGTTGATCGAGTGCTGCCGTCAGATTGTCGGCAACCCCGACCATGCGATTGGCGCCCAGCGCATCGCAGCGCGCCTGTTCGATCGCCTCGAACGCGGCCTTGGCGTTGGGCGCTGTCGGCATGCGCCTGGCATGGATCGCGGCGTTGTGGTGGCGCAGGCGCAGCGCGAATTGATCGGCCTCGCCGCGCACCCGCGCCAATTCCTCTGGCGCCAAAGCCCGGGAGGGTAGCGGCAGGCGCGCCTTCTTGCCGGAACCCGACGCGGCATCGGCGGTGAAGGTAACCTCGATCTCGCTGTCCTCGGCCACCGCGCGCATGGCGGCGGCGGTGGCCCGCTTAAACGCCTCGACCGGAGTTTCTGGATCGGACATTGTTTGCCCGCTAGTTCACACGGGCGGCCGGTTTCGGCGCGGCTTTCGCCTCGATCTTCGCCGGCATCAATTCCTCGCCGAAACAGCGCTGGTAATACTCGGCCACGATCGGGCGCTCAACCTCGTCGCATTTGTTCAAGAAGGTCACGCGGAAGGCAAAGGCGAGATCAGAGAAGATCAACGCATTCTCGGCCCAGGTGATCACCGTACGGGGCGACATCACGGTCGAGATATCGCCGCCGATAAAGCCCGCGCGCGTCAGATCGGCCAGTGCGACCATCGAGGCAATCTTCTTCTGCCCGGCGGCATCGGCATAGGCGGGCAGCTTTGCCAGCACGATCTGCTGCTCAACCTCGG
>CAIZEE010000227.1 GCA_903931835.1 uncultured Elstera sp. | reverse complement strand
TCTCTTTGAAGCGCAAAGACGCGAAGGGCGTCAAAGCCACGAAAGCTGTGCCGGGGCAATATGCAACGTCTCGGCCGCTCGAGGTCGTACAGATCGACCACACCGAGGTCGACATCTTCCTTGTCGATGAAACGACTAGGAAGACGATGGATAAGAGGCCCTGGCTGACGCTCGCCATCGACGTGTTCACGCGCATGGTCGTCGGGTTTCATTTGTCCATGGACAAACCGTCGCGCGTCTCGCTGGGCCTGTGCATGTTGAACGCGGTCTACGACAAGAGCGCCTGGTTGAAGGAGCGCGAGATCGATGCATCGTGGCCGGCGGCCGGATTGCCCGAGACAGTGCATTCGGACAACGGCGCCGATTTCCGTAGCCACGCTTTCGCGTGGGCATGCCGGGAGGAGGGCATCAAGTTGATCTTTCGACCCCTCGGCACGCCGCACTACGGCGGCCACATCGAGCGCCTGATCGGCACGACGATGGGGCGGGTGCACTTTTTCCCCGGATCGACCTTCGCCAATCCTGGCGCCCGCCAGAGCAACGATCCCGCTCGCTTCGCCGCCATGACGTTCCGCGAGTTCGAATGCGCGCTCGGCTGGGAGATCGCCGGGCGCTACAACCAGCAAATCCACAGCGCGCTGCTGCGGCCGCCCATAGCGCTATGGCGCGAACATGAAGCTTCGCTGGCTTTGCGCATGCCCAAGGACCGCATGGCCTTCTGGGTCTCGTTTCTGCCCGATGCTCATCGAACTCTCAGACCGGACGGGATCTGGCTCAATGGGATCCCGTATTGGTCGAATGCGTTTTCGGGGCAAGTTGGGCGCATGAAACGCGAACTCCTCGTCAAGTTCGATCCAAGAGATGTCTCACACATATTCGTTCAACACCCCGACGGTCGTTTCGTCGAGGCCCGTGCTCGCTCGCTGGGGTTCCCAGCCATCAGTCTGCGGGAGTGGAAGGAGGCTAGGAAAGCGCTCGGGGTGAAGGGCAGGGAGGAGAGGAACGACGACCAGATCACCAAGACTGCACTGGCACAGCGCAAACTGATCGACGAGGCGATTGCCAAGACAACCGCTGCGCGACGAACGCCGGACAAGACAAATAATGCTGGGGATGTGGCGGATTTCGGCTCCATGACCGGTATCGATTCACGCATACCAACCGTCTTGGAACTCGTGGAGGGGCAGCGTGACCGGAAAACCCGACCATCTCACGGATGAGGCCGGCGCGGTCCTGACGGAGAGCATTGACGAACGCGTTTACTTCGTCCGCTCGAAGCGCTGGATCGCCTATCCCAAAGCGGTCGAGATACTTGGCCATCTGAACGCCCTGCTCAAACACCCACGAACGACCCGCATGCCGTCGATTGCGGTCTTTGGAGACAGCGGAATGGGCAAGTCCATGCTGGTCGAGAAATTCCGGGATGACTATGCTCGGGGGGCCGACGATGAGCCCAGCAGGCCGAAGACGAAATTGCTGGTCGTGGAATTGGCGGGTCGACCGAACGAGCGGCGGCTCTATGCGCAGATCCTGGCTGTCCTCGGCGCGCCTCAGAACCCGCGCGCTACAATCGTCGAGCTGGAGCGGACGGCAGTCCGCCTTCTCGTCGATCTTGGTGTGCAAGTCCTGGTCCTGGATGAGATCCACAATGTTCTCGCCGCGTCTTGGCGGGAGCAACGCGTCGTTTTCAATACGTTGCGCTATCTGAGCAACGAGCTGAAGCTATCGCTTGTGTGCTTTGGAATCATGGAGGCCCGGCAGGCGATCAATGGCGACGTGCAATTGGCCCGTCGCTTCGACGCGCTTTCTTTGCCTCGATGGACCGCGAACAAAGAGTTCGAGCAGCTCGTTCTGGCCATCATCCGCAACTTGCCCTTGAAAGAACCGAGCGTTCTGACGGTGAAGGGTCTTCGGCGTATTCTGCAGAGCAGCGAAGGCGTCAGCGCGCGTATCTTTCGCATGCTCAATGAGGTTGCGATCGAGGCCATAGAAACCGGCGCGGAGCGGATCACGGACGAGGCGCTCGAGCGTTACAAGCCTGTCGGGGAAGACGAGGCGGCTTTCCAATGACGAACGACCTTGAGAATGATCACCGGCCTTTGCCGGTGGTCCTCAGACCAGTCGCCGACGAACTGCTTTCGTCGTGGCTGGTCAGGCACGCAGCCTACTACGGCGTCACTGGGCCGTTCTTCGCAAAATGGCTGAGGCTCGGGACGCCCAATCTTTCAACCCTCGACCACCGGTTGGGTCTGGAGCAGGTCGCTCGCCTATCCGAAAAGCTCCGCTGCGACCCCGTCACGCTCATCGCGATGACGTTCGTCGGCGCAACCAGCCAATCCGCTGAATTGATCTGCCGGGGTAGGGTTCCGCAAATGTGTCGCGCATGCGCCGATCGGCATGCGCGAGAAGGCGCCTCTGGTGCGGTTCCGAGACATTGGCGGAAAGCCTGGCGTGTCACTTGCCCCGCTTGCGGCGTTGCCCTTTCAGATACGAACGAGCGCCCAAACACCCGCGAGACCTTGCGCGAGACCAGCCCGTTCGGGGGCTTGTGGCGGGAAGCCTTGGCTGGCGAGGCAATCATCGAGCGATTCCTTCGCGGCGATTGCTCCTTTGAATTGTCGCCTATTGCGCTCATGCGTGCGCTGCTGGTGCAGACATGGCGGCCCTTCGGCGCAAACGGCTGCAACCCCATCATTGGCTGGGCGCTCGGCACGCTCATTCCCGAGTTCGACGAACTTGCACGACCCATCAAGCGCAGGATCAATCACGCCGCGGTTGCAAGCCTGCCCATCTCTTTTCGGCCTGCGCTTCTGGCGGGCCTGTCGCGAGCGATTGCCGATCCCGCCGTTCTCAACGCCATCCGGGATGAGACGATCCTCAGGGGACGAAGGGCATTTGAACGCCTCCGCGAACAAGCCCGGATCGACGCTCATGCAGCAGCAAAAAGCCATCCAACGTGAGAATTTCTCGAGTATACATTCTCAAGTTAAGCGGCTTTCTTGCCGCAAAGTTCCATATTCTCAAGCCAAGATGGCTCCCGACAGCGGGAGCGGAACGAGCGTAACGCTGAACGGTGGACTGACCCTGGGCGTTGCCCCCACGACGACCTCCTACGTTAGCG
>CAIZEE010000226.1 GCA_903931835.1 uncultured Elstera sp. | reverse complement strand
TACCGCGTTGGTCCCCCGCGTTGATTGTCGCTATTTGCCATGGCTGCCGAAGTACTGATCATCCTGTTGCTCATTCTGGTCAACGGGCTCTTCACGATGGGTGAGATGGCGATCGTCTCCGCCCGGCGCGCCCGGCTGAAGCATATGGCCGATCAGGGTGATGCTGGCGCCAAGAAGGCGCTGGATCTACTCAGCGACCCGACAAAATTCCTTTCAACCGTCCAGATCGGCATCACTGTGGTGAACATGCTGATCGGGACGTTCGGTGGCGCCTCGATCGCCGACCGGCTGGCTGAAAAGCTCAGCACGTTCGACTCGGTCGCGGCTTACGCGCATCCGATCAGCATCGCGGTCGTGGTTGTCGTGATCTCCTACGCCACGCTGATCTTAGGCGAGCTGGCGCCCAAGCGCCTGGCGCTCGCCAATCCTGAAGCGCTGTCATCCGCCTTGGCCGGGTTCATGGGCACAGTGTCGAAGATCGCAGCCCCCTTCGGCTGGGCATTGACCATTTCGACCGATGCGGTCCTCAGGTTGTTGCCTGTGCGGGAGGGGCAGCACGCGCCGGTCACCGATGACGAGATCAAAATCCTGATGCAGGAAGGGACCGAAGCCGGCGAGTTCCACGAGGGCGAGCGCAGCATCGTTGAAATGGCGCTGCGCCTTGGCGACCGGCGTGTCAGTGCATTGATGACGCCCAGGACCCAGATGGACGTGCTGGATCTGACCGATCCGCCCGATGTGGTGCTGGCGAAGATTCTCGATCTTGGACATTCGCGTTTCCCAGTGGTCGATGGCGATACCGCCAATGTCGTCGGCATATTGGAGGTGCGCGATCTGGCGGCGGCGTCGCTGAAGGGTGAGCCGCTCGATATCCGTGCGCTGATGCGCCAGCCGGTCTATATCCCCGATACCGCACCGGCGCTGAAGGCCTTGGCTTTGTTCAAGAACTCGGGCAATCCGGTGGCGCTGATCGTCGATGAATATGGCGATATCGAAGGTCTTGTGACACTCAATGACGTGTTGCAGGCGCTGGTCGGCGAAATCGCCGAACCAGGCGATCCGACGGAACAGGACGCAGTCAAGCGGGCCGATGGCTCCTGGCTGATTGACGGCATGATGCCGGTCGATGAGGTCGAGGACCTGATCGGTACTGTCCGATTGCATCTGCCCGATGAGGATCCCGGCACGTTTCAGACGCTCGGCGGCTTCGTCATGGCCTCGCTGAAACGCATCCCATCGGCCGGCGATCTGTTCGAACTCGACGGCTACCGGTTCGAGGTCATGGACATGGATGGCCGTCGCGTCGACAAGGTCCTGGTGTCGCCGGTTGAGGCGGCTGCCGAGGGTGCCGTGTCGTGACGCCACGGCTGAACGAGCATGGGCAACCGATCGGACCGGCTGTGCCGGGCTGGACGCCGCCACCGCATCCCCCAGCCACGATCCTGCAAGGCCGCTATTGCCGGCTGGAGCCGATCAATCCGGACCGTCATGCGGCGGATTTGTTTGCGGCAGGCCAACTGGATCGCGATGGGCGGAATTGGACCTATCTGTCCGACGGACCGTTCGAGACGTTCGCTCAGTACCGCGCCTGGATGGACCGAACCTGCCTCGGCAGCGATCCGCAATTCTATGCGATCGTCGATCAGGCATCGGGCAAGGCGGCGGGTCTTGGCGGCTATCTCAGGATCACGCCGGCGCATGGCGTGATCGAGATCGGCCATCTGAATTTCTCGCCCCTTCTGCAGGGAACGCGCCTCGCGACGGAGGCGATCTATCTGTGGATCGCTCACGCCTTTGAGCTTGGCTATCGCCGCGTGGAGTGGAAATGCGACAGCCT
>CAIZEE010000225.1 GCA_903931835.1 uncultured Elstera sp. | reverse complement strand
GTACCGCGACATGGTGAAGCTGCTGAGCACCGGCGATCTTGCTGCGATGAATGATTTCAGCGATCGGCTGGGACGCGCCACGGCGCTCGACAGCTTCAAGCGTTTTGCTGATCTGTATCCCTGGTTCCTCAGCCGCATTGCGCGATCGGCGGGCGCCGGCGAAGCCCTGCCGGAGATTGTCGGCGGTGAAGGAGCGCTGGCACAGCGCCTGATCGGTCGCGTCGGCCTTGATCGCCTGATCGAGGTATGGGAAAAAACGGTTCAGCTTCTGGCCCAGGCAATCCATCTCAATCTCGACCGTAAGCAAGCGGTTCTTGAGGTGCTGTCGGCGCTGACTTAGGAAAGCGACCGAATTGGCAGATAAATCCGCATACTACGTCACGACACCGATCTATTACGTTAACGACGCGCCGCATATCGGCCACGCCTATGCGACGCTTGCCTGCGATGTGCTGGCGCGTTTCAACCGGCTGGACGGACGCGACGTCTTCTTTCTGACCGGTACCGATGAGCACGGCCAGAAGGTTGAGAAATCGGCGGAATTGGCGGGTCTCGATCCGCAAAGCTTCACCGACAAAGTGTCGCAGAATTTTCGTGATCTGGCGGCGGCGATGAAATTCAGCAATGACGATTTCATCCGGACCACCGAACCGCGCCATATCGCCGCCTGTCAGGCGCTGTGGCAGCGGCTGGTCGAGCGGGGCGAAATCTATCTCGGCGCCTATGCCGGCTGGTATGCCGTGCGCGACGAGGCCTTTTATACCGAGGAAGAACTGGTCGACGGCAAGGCGCCGACCGGTGCTGCGGTGGAGTGGGTGGAGGAGCCGAGCTATTTCTTCCGCCTGTCGGCCTGGGGTGATCGCTTGCTCGAGTATTACGACGCGCATCCTGATTTCATCGCGCCGAAGAGCCGCCGGAATGAGGTGATCAGTTTCGTCAAATCCGGCCTGCGCGATCTGTCCGTGTCGCGCACCAGCTTCAAATGGGGCATTCCGGTGCCGGGCGATGAGAAGCACATTATGTATGTCTGGGTCGACGCGCTGACCAATTACCTGACCGCCGTCGGCTATCCCGATGAGCAGTCTGACAGCTACAAGCGCTTCTGGCCGGCTTCGCTGCATATCATCGGCAAGGATATCCTGCGCTTTCACGCGGTTCATTGGCCCGCATTCCTGCTGGCCGCCGGCATTCCTTTGCCCAACCGCGTGTTTGCCAGCGGCTGGTGGACCAATGAGGGCCAGAAGATTTCTAAATCACTCGGCAATGTGATCGATCCGGTCAAGCTGATCGAGACGTATGGGCTTGATCCCGTGCGCTATTTCCTGCTGCGCGAGTTCACCTTCGGCAGCGACGGCGATTTCAGCCATGGGCAGATGGTCACGCGCATTAATGCCGACCTCGCCAACGGGCTCGGGAATCTGGCGCAGCGCGTGCTCAGCCTCATTCAGAAGAATTGCGCTGGGCTGATTCCTGAGCCCGGCGCGTTCACGGCGGACGATACAGCCTTGTTAAGCGCCGCCGGCGCGTTGCATGCCGCGATTCGGGCGGAGCTGCACGAACAGGGCTTCAGCCGCGCGCTTGAGGCGATCTGGGGCGTCGTAGGCGCTGCCGACCGCTACATCGATCAGGAAGCGCCGTGGTCGCTGAAAAAGACCGATATCGGCCGCATGGCGACCGTGCTTTAC
>CAIZEE010000224.1 GCA_903931835.1 uncultured Elstera sp. | reverse complement strand
GTCGCGATGGACCCAGGCATTCATCAGCAAGCCGAACCCGGCCATGGTGACCACAAGCGACGTCCCGCCATAGGAGACGAGCGGCAGGGGCACGCCCTTGGCCGGGATCAGCCCCATCACCATGGCGACGTTGATGAACACCGACAGGAAGACAAAGGTGACGACGCCGAGCGCCACCAGCCGGCCGTACTGGCTGGTCGACCGGAAGGCGATCGCATAGCCATAGATGATCACCAGCATATAGAGGCCGAGCAAGGCGACGCTGCCGATCATGCCGAATTCCTCCGCCAGCATCGTGAAGATGAAATCGGTCTGCTTCTCGGGCAGGAAATTCAGATGGCTTTGCGTGCCGAGCAAGAACCCCTTGCCGGCGATACGGCCCGATCCCACCGCGATCTTCGACTGGATGATGTGATATCCGGCACCGAGGCGATCGCGCGAGGGGTCGAGGAAGACCAGCACGCGGGCCTTCTGATAGTCATGCAGGAAGTTCCAGGCGACCGGGGCGGCCGCCGCAGCGGCGGCACCCAGTATCGCGAATTTCCACCAGCGCACGCCGCAGGCGAACAGCAGCGCCGCCGATGCCATGGTCAGCATCAAGGCGGTGCCGAGATCCGGCTGCTTTGCCACCAGCGCTACCGGCACCAGCACCAGCGCCAGCGGCGGGGCGAGGAAGAACACGCGCCCGGCATCCTCCACCGACGCGCCATGGAAATAGCGCGCAAGAGCCATGACCAGCGTCAGCTTCATCACTTCGGACGGCTGCAACTGAAAGAAGCCGAGGCTGAGCCAGCGCTGCGCGCCCATGCCGACCGTGCCTTGCAGATTGACCACGACCAGCAGGATGAGAGCGATGCCGTAGAGCGTGTAGGCGGAGCGCATCAGCAGCCTGATATCGATCACCGCAATGCCGATCATCGCGACGAAGCCGAAGGCGAAGCGCACCATCTGCTTGTCGGCCCAGGGGGAGAGCTGACCGTTCGAGGCCGAGTACAGCATGGCAAAGCCGATGCCGGACAAGGCCGACAGGATCAGCACCAGGATCCAGTTGACCTGCCATAATTTCTGGCCGAGCGTCATCGCCCGCCGGGACCCGGTGATGCGCGTGCCGCTGCTGAGCGAGCCGAAGCTGCCGGAGATCGCCATCAGATCGGCTTTTCCAGCGAGGCGGCGGAGACATCGCGCTTCTGCGCCTCGATCAATATGTCGCGAGCCACCGGTTCAAACCACGCGCCATGGGCGCCGTGCTCGACCACGATGCTAAAGGCATAGCGCGGGTTGGAAATCGGCGCGAAAGCGACGAAGACGGCGTTGTCGCGATCACGCCAGGCCAATTGGTGTTGATCCTTCAGCCCCTTGTCGCGCTCAGCCTGGCTGATATGGCGGGTCTGGGCGCTGCCCGTCTTGCCCGCCATTTCCATGCCGGGCTCGGTGATCCGCGCAGCATAGCCGGTGCCGCCCGGCTCGTTGATGACCGCCGCCATCGCCTTCTGGATTGCCTGCAAATGGACGGGGTTGAGGCCGATCGGGCGGAATGGACCGGGCTTTGGCTGGGTCGACGGCACATCATCGACCGCCTTGCACAGATGCGGCATGACGGCATAGCCGCCATTGGCGATACGCGCCGCCATCACCGCCAATTGCAGCGGCGTCGCCGTGACATAGCCCTGCCCGATGCCGCAGCTGATCGTCTCGCCCTGCGCCCAGGCCTGGCCGAGCGAGGCGAGCTTCCACGCGCGATCGGGGATCAGCCCGGGACGCTCGCCCGGTATATCGATGCCAAGCTCAGCGCCGAAGCCCAGGCGACGCGCCATCTCGGCCAGCCGGTCAATGCCGACGCGCCGGGCGGTTTCATAAAAGAACACGTCGCAGCTCGCCGTAAGGGCGCGATGCAGATCGACCGAGCCGTGTCCCGTTTTGCGCCAGCAATGGAATTGCACATCGCCGAAATTGTAAAAGCCGGGACAGGAAATTTCCGTCTCCGGCGTAATCACGCCGGCCTCCAGCGCCGCCAGCGCCGTCGTCATCTTGAAGGTCGAGCCCGGCGAGTACTGGCCGGCGATCGCCTTGTTGGTCAGCGGCGTCTTGGGATTGGAGTTCAGTTCCTCCCAGCTTGCCGCACTGAGACCGGACGAGAACAGATTGGGGTCATAAGCGGGGGCAGAGACCATCGCCAATATCTCGCCGCTATGGATATCCATCAGCACCGCACCGGCACTCTCATCGCCGATTTTCTGGCGCAGCGATTCCTGCAAATCGATATCGATGGTCAGCTGCACGTCATGGCCGCTGATCCCCTCGGCCCTCGACAGCTCGCGCACGACGCGACCGACCGCGTTCACCTCGATCTGGCTGGTGCCGGCACTGCCGCGCAGCAGCGTATCGTAGGCCTTCTCGATGCCGGTCTGGCCGATACGAAGATCGGGGAGTTCGAGCAGCGGATCGTCGCCGCCGGCCTTCAACTCCGCCTCCGATACCGCGCCGACATAGCCCAATATATGGCCGACCGACTCGGTGTGGGGGTAATAGCGGCTCTGCCCGACATCGATTGTGATGCCCGGCAGATCGGGCGCGTTGATTTCGACCTTCGCGACCTCGTCCCAGCTCAGATCGTCGCGCACGATGACCGGCACGAAGCTGCGTTTGCGTTTGACCTCGCGCATCACGCGGTGGCGATCTGCGTCGCTGACATCGATCAGCAGACCTAGCGAGTCGAGTGTTGCCTCAACGTCGCGCGCCTGCTCATAAACGATGACGACGCGGTAGTTCAGCCGGTTGATGGCGAGCGCCTTGCCATGCTGGTCGAGGATGCGGCCGCGTGGCGGCGTCAGCAGCTTCAGATTGATGCGATTATCGTCAGCCAGCGTGGCGTAGCGGTCGGCGTCGATCACCTGCAGGTAATAGAGCCGGCCGACCAAGGCGGCGAACAGGCTGGCCTGTCCCGCACCCAGCAACAGCGCGCGGCGGGTGAACAGACGGTCGCGCTCGTTCTCGCGCTGGTTCACAGATAGGCCCCGGTGGTGGGTACTAAGCGGCGGTGCAGCCCGACGCAGAGGGCGACGATCAACGGGAACAGCACCAATGTCGCGATATATTGAGACAACGCCTGAGTGGCCGAAATAAAGCCCCCGATCTGCCAGCAGGCGATCAGATAGCGCAGGATTGAGGCGACGGTCGCGACCAGCGCGAAGCCCCACCAGGTCAGCGCAAACGGCTTGCCGAGAAACACCCGGCGCTGGCCGAGCAACATACCATGCGTGCCGACGAGCATCAGCGAGGTCACGCCGAGCGACCCGCCAGTAACGCAATCCTCAATCAACCCGATGACGAAGAGCGCGCTAATCGGCAGCAGATCGGGGCGGTAGATCGTCCAGTAGAACACTGCCATCAGGCTGAGATCGGGCACCACCGGCAAATCATGCGGCATGCGCAGCGGCAGGGTGGACATGAGCGCCAGCATCAGGATGCAGCCCAGCGGCACACCCGAACGAACGGTCCAACCCCAACGGTGTCGGGGGATACGCTGTGGCAGGGCCATAACGGCTGATACTCAGTGACGAACGCCGCGCGGCGGTGGAGGGCTGGTCGGTGCGGGCAACAGATCGTTCAGCCCGTAATCGACCAACCGAATATAGTCGAGATGCTCCCAATCGACAAAGGGTTGCACCTCGACACCGTGATCGCCCACGCGGGTGATCGTGCCGACCGGCAATCCCGCCGGGAATCCGCCGCCATTGCCCGAGGTCACCACCCGGTCGCCGGGCGACACGCGCGCACGCTGCGACAGATACAGCAGATGGGGTACGGCGGTATTGTCGCCGGCCAGCACGGCGCGCTCGCCGCTGCCCTCGACCAGCACCGGAATGTGGCTGTTCAGATCGGTGATCAGCAGCACGCGGGCGGAATGCTCGCCGACCTCGCTGACGCGGCCGACCAGCCCGTCGCCGGTCATCGCGGCCTGGCCCTTGGCGACACCCTGCTCGGCACCGGCATTGACCAGCACGTTGCGCACGAAGGCGCCACCGGAATCAGCGATCACCCGGCCCGTGTTGAAATGCGCCTGGGGCTCGGGCACGAAGTTCAACAGACCACGCAGCGAGTCGTTTTCCGCCTCAAGATGACGCGCCACATCCTGCCATTGCTCCAACGTTTTGACCTGGGCCGCCAAGCGGTCGTGCTCAGCGCGCAAATTAAGCCAGGTATGAATGTCGGAACTGAGATCGCTGATCGCAGTCGCCGGCCGGCTGATCAGGCTGAAGACGGGGGCGAAGAAATCGGTAACGGTCGCGCGCGCGCGTTCGACCCCGGCCAAATCGCTGCGCCCCATCAGGATCAGCACGCCGCAAACACTTAAGACGAGTGCGAAGCCCAGCCGTGTCAGCGCCGCCCGAAAGGGAGCTGCAAAACGAAAAACGGCCTCGGAGCGCGCTCTCATGCAAACCTCCACCCGGCGACCTGCCGGACGGCCTCAAACGACGAACTGTCATCTTAGTTAACACGGTTTCATGACGCACTGCACGCGCTAACGTATCGGTACGGTCGAATTTTAGGCAGTGCGGACCTCGCGCAGAAATTCATCAACATCGCGGCGCAGCACGCCAAGCGACTGGCTGGCAGAGCGATCAAAACGCCGATTGGCCGCCTCGATCCGCGCCACGCGCGCCTCCTTCGCCTGCTGCTCAGCAGCACTTTGTCGGGCGGTGCCAAGGAGACCGGTCCGGGTACTGCTTTATTCGAGCGACGCGGAAACTTTTTAGCGCGAGCCGGGTCAGATTGCCGGCCCGACACAGCCTTAACTTGTGATTCATGGTAGCGGCTGCAGACTAGGATGTTGGTTGGCGGACCGTTCTCCAGCCTTGGAGGATTTGTGGATGCCTCATGATGAGACGTTTCGGTTGCAGGTGCTGCGCGACCTGGCAATCCTCGACACGCCGCCTGAGCCGGCCCTGGATGACCTCGTCCGCACGGCTGCGGCCCTGTTCCGCGCGCCGATCTCGCTACTGACCCTGCTCGATGAAAAGCGGCAATGGTTCAAGGCAAGTTTCGGGCTAGCGATCCGCGAGACCCCGATAGACTGTTCCTTCTGCGCGCATGTGGCGCTGGGCGAAACACCGATGGTGGTTGAGGACGCCCAATTGGACGCGCGCTTTGTTGATAATCCGCTGGTGACCGGGGAGCCCCATATCCGCTTCTATGTCGGCGCTCCACTGCTTTCCTCACGCGGCGTCACGATCGGCGCGCTGTGCGTGATCGACACCGACGCCCGCCATGTGGTGGCGGAGACGGAACTGGCGGTGATCACCAAGCTCGCGCGACTCGCGATCTTCGAGATTGAGAGCAAGCATTAGGCAGTGGTGAGCGCGGCGTGGGTCGCCACCAACGGTAGCGATAGCTCTTGATTGATACTACAAACTATGATTGATTCTCAGCCTAATTTCTCTTTGATTTTATATAGTTAGCAGCAATCTATCGAGGCAGGCCTCATGTCAGTGTCGGGTGCATCCATACTGCAGTTCAGGGTTCTGGCCCTCCTCGTTTTCCTTTCGCTATCTCCTATTATCGCACCGTCCTATGCCGCTACCGATCCGCGCGCGACCGGCACATCGCCACAAGCCGGCGAAGCAGCCCGGCAGCAGGAGGCCGTCAGCGCCTATCAGGCAGCCGTCAAAGGCGGGGTCAATGGCCCTGCCTCCGTCCCGCTATCCGATCAGGCCAATTTGAGGCTACCAGCCGATATGATCTGGGTGCACAGCGCCGAGGCCGGTCATTTACTGCGGGCGCTTGGCAACCAGCCGGGCGACGTGACCGGCATGGTGATCAGCGCCGATCATCACCTGAACTGGTTCGTCGTCGTTCGCTATATCGGCGAGGGCTATATCAAGGATGACGACGCCAAGAACTGGAACAGCGACGATCTTCTAGCCAAATTGCGCGACGGCACGGACATATCGAACAAAGATCGGGCGGCGCGTGGCTTTGAGGAATTGGAGATTGTCGGCTGGGTAGAAAAGCCGACCTATGACGCAGATACACACCGCCTCGTTTGGTCGATCCGCAACAAGCTCAAGGGGCAGGCCACTGACATCGGGAACGTGAACTACAACACCTACGCGCTCGGCCGAAAGGGCTATTTCAGCCTGAATCTGGTGACCACACCAGAGCGGGTGGAGAGCGACAAGGCGATCGCGAAAACACTGCTGGGCGGGCTCGACTATACGCCAGGCAATCGCTATGAAGACTTCATTGAATCGACGGACAAGGTGGCGGCCTATGGGCTGGCCGGCTTGCTCGGCATCGTCGCCGCCAAGAAGCTCGGCATGCTGGCCTTGGCGGGCGCCTTTATCCTGAAATTCGCCAAACTCGGCTTGGTTGCGGTCGCTGGTATCGGCGTTGCGATCAAACGGTTCTTTCGCCGCAAGCCCGGGCCAGAGGCCGAATGATCAAGCTGCTACTTTTGCTGTTCACCGGGCTGAAGCTCGGCAAAATCGGCCTGACCGGTGGCACCATGCTGCTGTCCCTGGTGGTCTATGCCAGCATCTGGGGCTGGCCCTATGCGGCCGGGTTCATCGCCTTGATGTTCGCGCATGAGATGGGGCATTTCATGGCAGCGCGACAGCGCGGCCTGGCCGTGGGTGCTCCGACCTTCATTCCGTTTATGGGTGCTTGGATCCAGCTCAAGGACCAGCCGATGAACGCGGAGACGGAGGCCTATGTTGGCATTGCCGGACCGTTCATCGGAACGCTCGCAGCCTTCGCCGTCTATTTTTGGGCCCGGTCGGAGGATAGCACCCTGCTACTGGCCGTCGCCTATTCGGGCTTCTTCCTGAACCTGTTCAACCTGCTGCCGGTCTCACCGCTCGACGGTGGCCGGATCACCGGCGTGCTCAGCCCGCGCGTCTGGCTGATCGGCGCACCGCTGATGCTGGCGCTGATGCTCTATCGCCCGAGCCCGGCCTTGTTCATGGTTGCCATACTGGCGCTGCCACAACTGAAGAGGGCCTGGAAGTTCGACCCGAACGCCCCGGAAAACCAGGCCTATTACGGCACCAGCGCGCAAACGAAATTCGAATACGGCGTTATGTATCTGGGTCTGACCGCCGTGCTGGCGATCATGACCTACAGCGTGCATGAGACACTTGGCGCGCTGCAGGCAGCGCACGTCAGGTAGTCCTGCGTTAAGACCGAACCGTGCTGCCTAATACGTCCCGATCAGCACGTTCCTCAGCACATCCATCTCTTCCAGGCACCGCCCGGTACCGAGCGCCACGCAGGATAGCGGATCGTCAGCGATCGAGACCGGCAGACCGGTCGCCTGCCGCAGCACCAGATCGAGATTGCCGAGCAAGGCGCCACCGCCCGTCAACACGATGCCCTTATCGACGATATCGGCGGCGAGTTCGGGGGCGGTGTGTTCCAGCGCCACTTTCACCGCCTCGATGATCGCGCTCACCGGCTCGTTCATGCTTTCGGCGATCTGGCGTTCGGAGATGATGAGCTCCTTCGGCACGCCTTGCATCAAATCGCGGCCCTTGATCTCCATGACGCGGCCTTCGCCGTCTTCGGGCGGGCAGGCGGAACCGATTTCCTTCTTGATGCGCTCGGCCGAGCTCTCGCCGACCAGCAGCGAGTGCATGCGGCGGATATAGGCGATGATCGCCTCGTCCATCTTGTCGCCGCCGACGCGCACGGAGCGGGCATAGACAATGCCGCCTAGCGACAGCACGGCAACCTCGGTGGTGCCTCCGCCGATATCGACGACCATCGATCCGGTCGGCTCGGTCACCGGCAATCCGGCGCCGATCGCAGCCGCCATCGGTTCCTCGATCAGGAAGACGCGGCGGGCGCCGGCACTTTCGGCCGATTCCTGAATGGCGCGGCGCTCGACGGCGGTCGAGCCTGATGGCACGCAGACGATGATCTGCGGCGAGGCGAAGCTGCGCCGGTTATGCACCTTGCGGATGAAGTGCTTGATCATCTCCTCGGCGACTTCGAAATCGGCGATCACGCCGTCGCGCAAGGGACGGATGGCCTGGATGTTACCGGGGGTTCGGCCCAGCATCATCTTCGCCTCGTCACCCACCGCCAGAACCTGGCGCTTACCGCGCACGGTCGCGATCGCAACGACGGAGGGCTCGTTCAGAACGATGCCACGATTTTTGACATATACCAGGGTGTTTGCTGTGCCGAGGTCGATCGCCATATCGGCCGACAGCATTCCGAGAAGTCTTGAGAACATGAAACCTGCAAGCGCCTGAGTTCGGGGTTATAAAAGGCGGCGGGGGTGATCGCTCATCCCCCGCCGGTATCGGTTAGGCGCGCATTGCCTCCGGCGCGGTCTTTTGCCGCTTGGTCATCAGCTTGTTGAGCGCGTGGATATAGGCACGGGCGGACGCCACCATCGTATCGGGATGGGCCCCCTGTCCATTGACGGACTTGCCTTGTTCTTCGAGCCGCACGGTCACCTCGGCCTGGGCATCGGTGCCCTCGGTCACGGCGTGAACCTGATAGAGCTTCAGCTCGGCGGTATGCGGGAACAGCGCATGGACGCCGTTGAAGATCGCGTCGACCGGGCCGTTACCCTCCGCCAGCGTGGTGTGCTCGGTACCGTCGATCGACAGAGTGAGCTTGGCGGTCTGCGGACCGACCGAGCCGCAGGTAACCTCCAGGCTGACAAAACGGATGCGCTCATTAACGCGCCCCTCATCATCGACCAACGCCACGATATCCTCGTCGAACACCTGGCGCTTGCGGTCGGCCAGTTCCTTGAAGCGGATGAAGATATCGTTCATCGCGTTGTCGCCGAGCTCGAAGCCCAGATCCTTCAGCTTTTCCTTGAACGCGTGGCGACCGGACAATTTGCCGAGCACGATGTTCGACCGGTTGAGGCCGACCGAGGCCGGCGTCATGATCTCATAGGTCGCCGCATGCTTCAAAACGCCGTCCTGATGGATGCCGCTTTCATGCGCGAAGGCATTGGCGCCGACGATCGCCTTGTTCGGCTGCACGACGAACCCGGTGATGGTGGAGAGCAGCTTGCTGGTGCGCAGGATCAGCGGGCTTTCGATGCCGGTGCGCACGGGCACGGCATCCTGGCGGGTGCGCAGCGCCATCACGATCTCCTCCAGCGCCGCGTTGCCGGCGCGCTCGCCGATGCCGTTGATGGTG
>CAIZEE010000223.1 GCA_903931835.1 uncultured Elstera sp. | reverse complement strand
GTATTGATTGACAGTTATTGCTTGAGAGACAGGCCCGTTTCCCCGCGCCCGAACCGTGATCGTCCAATCCGTAGCCGTTTTTGAAGCGACATACTCGTGTCTACGGTGCTCTCTGGTTGGCGGTAAATTTCCACCCGGTGAAAGGCAAACTGAACGAAAGGAGATCGCCTCCAACCGGTCCTTCACATATACTTCGAGCGCGTGCTCTTCCAACTTCGAATGGAGCTGCCATAGAAGAAGTCTAAAACGCTCCGCATCTTCCGACTCTTGAATCGGGTTATTGTTACGATCAAAACGTGTCGTGCTAATCAGAGGCAAGATGCGTGCGCGTATCTGATTAGCGTGATTTTTTACATACTCAAGACCAGCTTTATCTTGCCGTTGATTCGTCTCCGCACGAAACCAAGCGTTGAATCCCGCCCACGCCTTCACGAACGGCCCGAGATAGTCGATTTCTGCGCGCTCTTTCCAGCGAGTTGCATTTGATGGCTGCCTAGCCATTGGCGCGCACCTCCTCCACGGACAGATATGCAATTGCCGCCGCTTCGCCCTCTTCGATGGCAATCTCGATCGCGCGCTTGGCTGCTTCCAGTAGCGCGCGCGAGCGGGCGCGGGCGGCGAATGCGGATTGAACGGATTGGGTGACTGTCTTGCTCAGGGCATCGGGTATGTTGGGGATGGGCATGCCGAGAATGTCAGCCTCCGAAATCGCCGGGTACATGCTGGCGCTGGCGTACAGATCCATGAGCTCGCAGATCACAGGCAACCGCAGGAAAGTCATAAGCACTTCGGGCGTTACCCCGGTGGGCTGCAACACGGCGAACCCGGACGAGGCGACGTAGCCGTCCTGTTCGGGTGCGATGATAGCAGACAGCCGCCGGATGGGGCGGACCGTGGAGGTGAGTACGTCGCCAGGCCGAACGTGCCATGTAGCACGGCTGGGAGCGTCGGTGCTGTCAATCAGGGTTGAACCGACGCCCCCGCCGCCTTCAATGTCGCCGATCTCGATATAGTGGAAAGCATCGCACTTGCTGGCGTTGAAGCGGTTTCGACGCGGCTTGGCGATATCAGAGAGCTTGCGTCCGTCGCGGGCAAGAAGGTCAAGCAACGCTCGAATGCGCGGCGCAAAAAACTGCGCATCTAGCCGAGCAGCACCGAATGCAGCGGCAGCGCTGGCGGTGTACGTAAGCGGTACTGACGGGGTCCAACCTGCCAAGCCCAATGCACCCAACAACGCGGTTTCGGCGTCAAACAGTCTTTGCGCTGCATCACGTGAAAGATCGCTAGATCGGTCGACCAAAGTGTCGACCGCTGGTTCGAGCGCCCCGAAGCGCGGAATAATCATGCTTTGCAAATAGGAAGGCGCGATGTGGGGCTGGGCCATGCCGTAACCCCCTCGAATTATCAACGCCTGTCCCGCCGTCGATGAGAGATAAGATGAGAGGTAGCCGGATGGAACTGAGGGCGCTCGAAATACCAATACATCTGCGCAAGCAAAAGCTTCAATGCTCTTGTTTTTCCATGGCGCAGCATTACCGAAATTGGCGCCCGTGCGCGTCATCAACACGTCCCCAAAATTGAGCCGATTTTTTGACACAATGGGACGAAGCGATTCGGGCATGAAGCGTAAGTCATCTAGATTCAAATAATTGTCGCGAACATTTCCTGCCATAATAGTCAGCAGACCTTTGTCTTCGTATTCCCGAGTTACCTCAATTGGGTGCTGTATTCTCGTCACGACGCCAGAAATAGAATCGTGAATCTCATTCTTTACACGAGACACAACATGGAGTGGGAGTTTACCAAAAAATTCTGCATCTAGGCGGAGACTTTCATTGAATTCATCCACCGCCTGAAGATTTACCACTGAGATTTCTAGCCCCTCCAGCAGCGCCGAATATCTGGCGCTATCGAAGGGGCTCAGCGAAAAAAACTTAATCTCTCCTTCGCGGCAAACTGCTGGAATGCCTCAGCAATGCCGTCTTGCGTCTTGCCTTCGTGGTTGAACAGATCATGCCGGACAATGAAGTGACCGTGATCGTCGCGGACGCGCTGGCCATCGGCATCAGTCACGAAAACCTTCTCGCCGCGATTGTTGACCGATTCCGCCTGCTGCGTCGCGAAGAAGATTTCGTAGTCTTCTTTCCGGGGGCAGACCGGCCCGGCTTTCGGGTCAGCATTCCACTTTTGCACGAACAGCACGCTGGTCTTGGTGCCGGTATGCGGCTTGAACGTATTGGGGTGCAGGCCGACGACCGCCAGAATCCGGCAGCGCTCCATGATGAACTTGCGCACGCGCGCATCGGATGAATTGTTAAACCGCCCCTG
Organism: uncultured Elstera sp.; assembly: GCA_903931835.1. GTDB lineage: Bacteria > Pseudomonadota > Alphaproteobacteria > Elsterales > Elsteraceae > CAIZEE01. Next base: position 1,962 of record CAIZEE010000223.1, on the reverse strand, counting down.
CGGCAGCACGATCGCCATGCGCCCGCCCGGCTTCAGGAAATCCAGATTGCGCTCGATGAACAGCAGGTCGCGGCCAACCTTGTTCTCGAATTTGCCGTTTTCCTTGCGGCCAAGCTCATAGGGCGCGATCATATCGGTCTGGCTGATATCACCGGCAAAGGGCGGGTTCGCCATCAGCACGTCGAAGTTGAAGTTCCGGTAGTCCTTGCCCTTCTTGTCAGCACGCAGGCCGCGCAACCGCGTCCAACCAGAACCGTAGGTGTCGCGCCACTCATCATCGCGATCCACCGTCTCGCCCCATTTGGGCCAGTCGAGCGTATTGAGGTGAAGCACGTTGGTTTCCCCATCCCCGGCGATCAGGTTGAGGCAGCGGGAGACGCGGACGCTCTTTTCGTCAAAGTCAATCGCGAAGACCTTCTCGCGGACAAAATCGACGCAGCGCGTGGGCTTCTGATCCATAGTGAACAGGTTGGTGCGCGGCAGACCCATGTCGTCCATGATCGCGCCCCAAACATGGAACATCGAGTGGACAGTGAACCCGGCGGACCCTGCCGCCGTGTCGATAACGCTCTCGTCCTCCTGCGGATTGAGCATCTTCACGCACATGTCGATAACCCAGCGCGGGGTGAAATACTGCCCCTTCTCGCCCTTGGATGATTTCGACACGAGGTATTCAAAGGCGTCGTCGATCACGTCCAGGTTGGAGTTGAACAGCTTCCATTCCTCAAGCGAGCCAACGCAGACTTGCAGGTGATCGGCGGAAAGGCGGATGCGCTCATCGTCGAGAAACACGCCCGGCCATTTCCGCTTGGCATCGTCGAACAGGCTCTGAATCTTGTCCTTCACCTGCGCCGCCGTCCCGCTGTTGCGGAATTTCAGGTGCGGGTATGTGCCGCGATGGCAGGTCATTTCATCGTAGAGCTTAGTGAAAATCAGTTTGAAGACCTCTTCGAATACGTCGACCCCGGCATTCGCCAGCACTTCGTTTTCGAGATCGACGATCAACTCGCGGAGCGAGCGGGCACGGCCTGAATTGCGTTCGCGCTCCTCTTCCTTCTCGATCAGCGTTTGCAGGGTCCACGGTTGGCCTGCCACTTCGTCAATCGTCTGACTGGCGGTGGGCAGCGCGGGAATCTCGACGAAGTAGTTCGGGTTTTTGCGATGCCAGACGAACGTCTGCCCGCCATTGCTCCACAGCGCCAACGGCGCGCCGGTGGCGTGGGTATAAGAGCGCAGTTGCTCCTTGCCGTCCTTCATCTTGGCCTGCTTGACCTCGATCATGACGTAAGGGACGGCGGGCCGGTCCGGGTCATAGATCACGATATCAGCGCGCTTGGAGGAATCACGGCCAAACGTGATGGGATACTCAACTGCCAACTGCGACACTGGATAGTGATATTGGGTTGTAAGCCTGTACAGCCAAAGTTGCCGAACGACTTCCTCAGACTTGGCAACAACATCCTTCTTGCGCACAATGCATTCGACGACGTCGCGCCCGCGTTCATCGCTGCGAACGAAAGTGGACAGCCAATCACGTTCTTGCAGGCTCAGCGAGTCCGTGAATGCCTGATCGTCAACAATTTCCAGTGCGCGCACGCCAAACCCCCGAAGTTATAGGACCTTAGGTAGTTATCCGTGGTTCGCTCAATATGCCAGAGGCAGGCAAAAAGCCGCACCCCCCATTGAACCCCCGTTCAATCACAACCGCCATTTCCGCCCTATCCCCCACCATCCCCAGCTTTAAATTGAATAGCCGTTGAAATTCGGAATAACCGGCTTTGGCCTTTTCACTTTTTTAATCACCTCAAGGTCAAATCGTTCGCACGTTCAGTTCCGCCTGGAATTCGCTAGGCCCGCGTAAAGAGACAAGCCCATGTCACTTAAAGATCGGCTCAATCGTTTTGGCACCCTGATTATTGCAGGTGTCGCCCTTGCTCTGGTTGTCAGTGTGGCGGCGACTGT
>CAIZEE010000222.1 GCA_903931835.1 uncultured Elstera sp. | reverse complement strand
TCGGCGACCAGCTTCGCATCGATTTCCGGCTTGCGGATTTCGACGATGTTCAGCGTCACTTCGCTGCCCGTGATCTTGGACAGGTCGGAACGCAGCTTCTCGATATCCGCACCCTTCTTGCCGATCACGACACCCGGACGGGCGGAGTGAATGGTGATGCGGGCGCGCTTGGCCGGACGCTCGATGACGACGCGGCTGACACCGGCCTGCTGGAGCTTGTCCATCAGGTATTTGCGCAGCGCCAGATCCTCATGCAGCAGGGTCGCGTAGTCCTTGTTGGCGTACCAACGCGAATCCCAGGTGCGGTTGATGCCGAGCCGAAGTCCGACCGGATTGACCTTCTGACCCATTATTCCTGCTCCTCGGCTTCGCGCACGACGACGCGAAGATGGCTGAATAGCTTTTCGATGCGCGTGCCACGGCCGCGAGCGCGGGCGGCAAAGCGCTTCATGACCAGACCAGACCCAACCGACGCTTCCTTGACGTAGAGACGATCCACGTCGAGCTGATGGTTGTTCTCGGCATTAGCGATCGCCGACTGCAGCGTCTTCTTCACATCCTGAGAGATGCGACGATTGCTGAAGGTCAGCAGAGCCAGCGCCTGAGCGGCCGACTTGCCACGGATGAGCTGGGCGACCAGGTTCAGCTTCTGCGGGCTGATACGCAGATTATGCGTAACCGCAAGAGCTTCTGAATCGGCCAACTGGCGGGGGAGGGATTTCTTGCCCATCGGGTTACTTCCTCTTCGCCTTCTTGTCCGCGGCATGGCCGTAGAACGTGCGGGTCGGCGAGAACTCGCCGAACTTATGCCCGATCATGTTCTCGGTCACGATCACCGGAATGAACTTCTGACCGTTATAGACCCCGAAAGTCTGACCGACGAATTGCGGCAGGATCGTCGAACGCCGCGACCAGATCTTGATGATCTCGTTGCGGCCCGAGCCACGCTGCTTCTCGGACTTCTTCAGAAGGTAACCGTCGATGAACGGGCCCTTCCATACCGAACGCGCCACGGCGAACTCTCCTACTTCGCATGCCGACGGCGGACGATCAGCCGGTCGGTCTTCTTGTTGCTACGAGTCTTCTTGCCCTTGGTCGGCTTGCCCCACGGGGTAACCGGGTGACGACCGCCCGAGGTACGGCCTTCGCCGCCGCCATGCGGATGGTCGATCGGGTTCATGGCGACGCCGCGAACGGTCGGGCGCTTGCCCAGCCACCGCATGCGTCCGGCCTTGCCGTAATTGATGTTCTTCTGATCCGGGTTGGACACGGCGCCAATCGACGCCATGCACTCGCCACGCACCATGCGAAGTTCGCCGGAAGCGAGCTTCAGCTGCGCGTAACCCTGATCACGGCCAACCAGCTGAGCGTAAGTACCAGCCGAACGCGCCAACTGACCACCCTTGCCGGCCTTCATCTCCACATTGTGGACGATCGTGCCGACCGGAACGTTCTTCAGCGGCATCGCATTGCCGGGCTTCACGTCGGCCTTCTCGCTCGCCACCACCTGATCGCCGACCTTGAGGCGCTGCGGCGCAATGATATAGGCCTGCTCGCCATCGGCATAATTGATCAGCGCGATGAACGCGGTGCGGTTTGGATCGTATTCCAGCCGCTCAACCGTGCCGACCACATCAAGCTTACGGCGCTTGAAATCGACCAGGCGATACTTGCGCTTGTGCCCGCCGCCAATATCCCAGGCGGTGATGCGACCCGTGTTATTGCGTCCGCCATGCTTGGTCAGGCCCTCGGTCAGTTTCTTGACCGGCTTGCCCTTCCACAGATCGGAACGGTCGACGATAACCAGCTCGCGCAGCGAGGGGGTCGTCGGTTTATAAGTCCTAAGCGCCATCTGATCAGACCCCCGTGGTCACATCAATCGACTGGCCTTCGGCCAGCGTGACCATCGCCTTCTTGTAATCCGAGCGCTGTCCGGGACGACCGCGGAACAGCTTCTTCTTGCCCTTCACCGTGATCGTGTTGACGGACAGAACCTTGACGCCGAACACGCCTTCAACGGCGGCCTTGATCTCCGGCTTGGTCGCATCGACCAGGACGCGGAACGCGACCTGATTATGCTCCGAGAGACGGGTTGCCTTTTCCGTGATCACCGGGGCCAGCAGGATGTCGTACATCCGCTCGCGGCTGATCTTGGTGATGCGTTTGGGTTGAACGGTCATTTCAGGCGCGCCTCCAGATGCTCGACGGCAGCGCGGGTCAGCACCAGCGTGTCACGACGCAGAATGTCGTACACATTGGCACCCTGCTGCGGCAGAACGTCGACATGCTTCAGATTGGCGGCGGCGCGACGGAAATTCTCCGCGACCTCCGGACCATCGATCAGCAACACCGAACCCCAGCCGCGATTGGCGAACTCAACCGCCAGCGCCTTGGTCTTCGTCGTGTCGCTAAAGCTCTCAACAATGATCAGCTTGCCTTCGGACTGCTTCACCGACAATGCGGTCTTCAGGCCGAGCTTGCGGATCTTCTTCGGCAGGTCGTATTCGTGGCTACGAACGACCGGCCCGAAAATCCGCGCACCGCCACGCATTTGCGGCGAACGCAGGCTCCCCTGACGAGCGCGACCGGTACCCTTTTGATTATGCGGCTTCTTGGTTGTGCCGCTGATCTCAGAGATACCCTTGGTCTTGTGATTGCCCGAGCGACGCTTGGCGAGCTGCCAATCGACCACACGCGCCAGAATATCGGTGCGAGCCGGCAGACCGAACACGTCGTCGGCCAGATCGATCGTCCCGACCTCCTCGGCCGCCCAGTTTTGCAGCTTAACTTGCATTGTCAGAACCCTCAGTAACGTCCGGCGCTGCGACTTCCGTCACGGCGACTTCCGGCTCAACAACCTCAGGCGCGGCTTCGACCGGGGCAGCGTCAACCGGCGCAGCCACGGGGGCAGCACCTGCAGCGCTCTTGATCTTCGCCGGGAACGGCAACTCGACCGCCGCCTTGCGCTTGACCGCATCGCGCACGATCACCCAGCCGCCATCCGAACCCGGAACAGCGCCCGAAATCAGGATCAGGCCACGCTCTTCATCCGTGCCGACGACCTTCAGATTCTGCGTCGTCACCTTCTCGACGCCGAAATGACCGGCCATCTTCTTGTTCTTGAAGGTCTTGCCCGGATCCTGGCGGTTACCGGTCGAACCATGCGAACGGTGAGACACCGACACGCCATGGCTCGCACGCAGACCACCGAAGTTCCAGCGCTTCATGGCGCCGGCAAAACCCTTACCGATCGTGGTGCCGGTGATATCGACGAACTGACCCGTCACGAAATGCTCGACCGAAATCTCGGCGCCCACTTCAAGGATCGCATCGGCATCGACGCGGAACTCGGCCAGCTTGCGCTTGGGCTCAACCTTCGCCTTGGCATAATGACCGCGCATCGCCTTCGGTACATTCTTCACCTTGGCGGTGCCGACACCGAGCTGGACAGCGGTATAGCCATCGGTCTCAACCGTTTTCACGGCGACGACCTGGCAGTTATCGACCTTCAGCACCGTGACGGGCACGTGCTGGCCCTCGGCTGTAAACAGCCTGGTCATTCCGACCTTTTGGGCGATCAAACCGGATCGCATATCAGCTACCCCTTACCCTTCGATTACAGCTTGATCTCGACATCGACGCCCGATGCCAGATCCAGCTTCATGAGTGCATCGACCGTCTGCGGAGTCGGGTCGACGATATCGAGCAGGCGCTTGTGCGTGCGGATTTCGAACTGCTCGCGGCTTTTCTTATCGACATGTGGCGACCGGTTGACCGTGAAACGCTCGATCTCGGTCGGCAACGGGATCGGCCCGCGCACGCGCGCACCCGTCCGCTTCGCGGTGCTGACGATCTCCGAGGTGGATTGATCGAGCACGCGATGATCGAAGGCTTTCAGGCGGATGCGGATATTTTGATTGTCCATGTTCTTTCCTCGGGCGACCAGCGCCTAACTCCAAGCCTTAAGCGATGATCTTTGCGACGACGCCGGCGCCGACCGTACGACCACCTTCACGGATGGCGAAGCGCAAGCCCTCATCCATGGCGATCGGCGCGATCAGCTCAACCTGCATCGACACGTTGTCGCCCGGCATCACCATTTCCGTACCTTCCGGCAGATGGACCATTCCGGTCACATCCGTCGTGCGGAAATAGAATTGCGGACGATAATTCGTGAAGAACGGCGTATGACGGCCACCCTCTTCCTTCGTCAGGATATAGGCCTCTGCCGTGAACTTCGTGTGCGGCGTGATCGTGCCCGGATGCGCCAGAACCTGGCCGCGCTCCACATCTTCACGCTTCGTGCCACGCAGCAGCGCGCCAATGTTGTCGCCAGCCTCGCCCTGATCGAGCAGCTTGCGGAACATTTCAACGCCGGTCACGACCGTCTTAACCGTCGGCTTCAGGCCGATGATCTCGACTTCCTCGCCAACCTTCACAATGCCGCGCTCAACACGACCGGTCACGACCGTGCCGCGACCCGAGATCGAGAACACGTCTTCGATCGGCATCAGGAACGGACGATCCTTCGGACGCTCCGGCTGCGGAATATAGGCATCGACCTGCTTCATCAGCTCGAGGATGGCATCGTGGCCCATCTCCGGGCTCTTGCCTTCCAGCGCCATCAGCGCCGAACCCTTCACGATCGGAATGTCATCGCCCGGGAAGTCATAGCTCGACAGCAGCTCGCGCACTTCCAGCTCGACCAGCTCCAGCAATTCCGGATCATCGACCATGTCGACCTTGTTCATGAACACGACAAGGCTCGGCACGCCAACCTGGCGGGCCAGCAGAATGTGCTCACGCGTCTGCGGCATCGGGCCGTCAGCGGCCGACACAACCAGAATGGCGCCGTCCATCTGCGCAGCACCCGTGATCATGTTCTTCACATAGTCAGCATGGCCGGGGCAATCGACATGGGCGTAGTGGCGGTTCGTCGTCTCGTACTCCACATGCGCCGTCGAGATCGTGATCCCGCGCGCCTTCTCTTCAGGAGCCTTGTCGATCTGGTCATAAGCCGTGAACGTCGCACCACCCGTCTCTGCCAATACCTTGGTGATCGCCGCTGTCAGCGACGTCTTGCCATGGTCGACGTGACCGATAGTCCCAATGTTACAATGCGGCTTGTTCCGCTCAAACTTCGCTTTCGCCATGATCTATCTCTTTCCCACACCGTGGACCGTTTGCTCTCTCAAGAGAGATTTCAGCCGGCCTAAACTCGATTTCGTTCCGCTATTTTCTTCCGCCTTGGGGCCACTCTCACTAGATTGGAGCGGGTGAAGGGAATCGAACCCTCACAGCCAGCTTGGAAGGCTGGTGCTCTACCATTGAGCTACACCCGCGCATCCCAATCGGCCGAGAAAGCACCGCGTGCCCTGAGCCAGCTCCCGCACCGGTAAAGTGGTGGAGGGGGTTGGATTTGAACCAACGTAGACTTCCGTCGGCAGATTTACAGTCTGCTGCCATTGACCGCTCGGCCACCCCTCCGGACACTTTCCCACGCGAAACCATACCAAACAGAGGCCCGTCCGGAAGGCCGACGCGGCGGAGAAGCGCACTATGGGAATTTGCGGATGGTTGTCAATGTGAATCATGTATGTATTACGCAACATTGCGATTAGGAGCTTCATGGCCCGCCCCCGTCCCGCCCCGCCTGCCCGCCGGCCAAACCGCCAGACCGAAACGACTTCCGCACCTGCGGGCGATGCCGCGCGTTGGCTTTATGGCAGTCATGCGGTCAACGCCGCCCTCGCCAACGCCGATCGCCGCCCGCGCCGCTTGCTGGCAACCGCCGACGCGGCAGCGTCACTAGCACCCAATCCCCCGATCCGCCCAGAGATAGTGGAGCGACAGGTGCTTGACCAGACCCTACCACCGGGATCGGTGCATCAGGGCCTGGCGTTACTGGCCGATTCGTTGCCGGAATATACGGCGGAGGATTTGATCGATCGTGCCGGCCCCGCGAGCCTGATGGTCGTGCTCGATCAGGTGACCGATCCGCATAATGTCGGCGCGATCTTCCGCTCCGCCGCCGTGTTCGGTGTCAGCGGCCTGATCATGACCGATCGTAATGCGCCGCCGCTGACCGGCACCCTGGCGAAGGCAGCCTCGGGTGCCATCGAACACGTACCGCTAGCCCGCGTGGTCAATCTGTCACGCACGCTGCGCACGCTGCAGGAGGCCGGGTTCTGGTGTATCGGCCTGGATGCGGCGGCACCCAAAACGCTGGAACAAGCCGTCGGTTCCGGGCGGACTGCGCTCGTGATGGGAGCGGAAGGCGACGGATTGCGCCGCCTGACGATCGAGACTTGCGACGAGCTGGCGAAATTGCCGGCCGGCGGCACCTTCACCTCGCTGAACGTCTCCAACGCAGCGGCCGTCGGGCTCTATATCGCCTTCACCAAACGGGGCGGCTAGGACCGCGCGACGCTCTCCAGGAAATCCTCCAGCGCGGTGATGCACTCCCGGTCGCGATAAACGCGATGCCGGTTCTCCTTCATAAGCCTTGCGATACCGGCCCGCCATGCCGGGTCCAGCGCCAGCCGCGTGGCGAT
>CAIZEE010000221.1 GCA_903931835.1 uncultured Elstera sp. | reverse complement strand
GCGATGAAGATGCCGTCGCCGCCGAAGAACAGGTTTTTCAGGCCCGGCATCAGCGTGACGTCAAAGGTCACGCTGCTCTCAAACATGCCGATATGGCCCGGATGCACGTTCAGCGTCTCGCCGGGGGCCAGGTCATAGGTCACGATCTCACCACCCAACTCGACCCAGGCGGTCGCGTTGCCGCCAAGCTTCTGCAAGATCATGCCCTCGCCGCCGAATATCCCGGCGCCGAGCGAGCGCTGAAAGCCGATGGTCAACTCAACACCCGGCGTGCCGCACAGAAATCCGTGGCGATGAACCATGTAGCTCTGCCCGGGGGTGACCTGCACTTCCATGATCTGGCCCGGCACCTTGGCGGCGAAGGCGACCATGCCCTGGCCCATGGTCGAGCGATACTCATTCATGAAAATCCCGCCGCCCGAGAGGGCCCGCCCCAGCACGCCCCACAGCCCTTTGACGCCGGCGGTCATGGCCGAGGTCGTGAGATTAATATTCGGGCTCATCCAGGAAAACTGGCCGGGCTCGGAGATGATCATCTCGCCCTGTTCCAACCCGATCTGCAGGACGGGCATGGTGGTACCGGTGATGCGGGTTTTCATGGGGCCTACTCCTCGGATGGAACCATGTCTTACGATAGGCCATTTCACTCTCACTTTGAATGACCAGTTAGCGACTGCAATTAGTGCTGGCGTATCAATTGAGAATCATTCTTAACTACGTGACATAGCCGTTTTAAGGAGGCGAGCATTATGGCCGATGACAAACGGATCATGCTTCTGACCGGCGCCAGCCGAGGGATCGGTCATGCGACCGTCAAACTATTCCAGGAACGCGGCTGGCGCATCCTGACCGTCTCGCGCAAACCATTCGACGAGAGCTGCGCCTGGCCGGAGGCGAGGCGGGCCCATATCACCGCGGATTTGGCCGATATCGGCAATATCCAGGCGCTGGCCGACGACGTGCGCAGCCGCCTGCCCGACGGTAAGCTGCACGCGCTGGTCAACAACGCCGCGATCTCGCCGAAAGGGCCAGGCGGCTCCAGGCTCGGCGTGCTCAACACCGATGCCGCGACCTGGACGGCCGTGCTCAACGTCAATCTTGTGTCGATCGCCCTGCTCGCGCGCGCCCTCATCCCCGAATTGGAGGCGGCAAAGGGCTCGATCGTCAACGTAACCTCGCTGGTCGGATCGCGCGCCCATCCGTTTGCCGGCGTCGCCTATGCCGCATCCAAGGCCGGGCTGAACGCGCTCACCCGCGAACTTGCCTTCGAATTGGGGGCGAAGGGCGTGCGTGCGAATGCCATTGCACCCGGCGAAATCCGCACCTCCATCCTGTCGCCCGGCACCGACGAGCTGGTCGCGCGCGAGGTGCCGATGCGCCGATTGGGCGAACCGCTGGAGGTGGCCGAGACGATCCATTTCCTCTGCACGGAAGCCTCGTCCTACATCAACGGTGCGGAGATCCACATTGATGGCGGCCAGCACGTGTGAGGCTTTCTAAGCGCAGTTGCCGCCAAAGCTACTCTATCATGGCAAGCGCCACGACCTCAACGACCAGGCTGATCGCCAGGCCAATAGCGAAGATGCGAGACTTCGTTCGCCAAAAACGAAAGCCGGGCCATGCCAACAGAGCAAGCAGTATAGATGGGGTAGCCCAGTGAAGTGAATTTAACAGCTCATGGCTGCTCCAATTTCTACTCGCAGCTTTTAGTAGCGCAATAAAACATGCCGGGGTGATGATCAAAAGGCGGGGGATGCCGAGAGTGATAAGCCAGAAGAGGTCTACGGCTTCATTTGAGCAGCTTGACCCAATTACTCCAAAAACGCCGACAAACGGCATGCAATCTGATGTCTTTGCACCCACAAAAAACCCGAAGAAACCTCCGACCGCAGCATATAGAAGAAGCCAGCCAGAAAACTTCTGTCCCCATCGGCGAATGGCGGCCCAAGTCAGCATTTATACTCCTGAGGCGTGGTTTCCGAAGACTACCATAAGCTGTAAACGCCATCTTAGGGAGCTGACAGTTGCGAGTGTGCTCAATCGCCGCCAACATGGTTTTGGTCGCAGGGCTTCTTGTTTCCGCGGCACCTGCACTGTCGCAACAGCTGCCAGAGCAGGCGAACGAGCGCGTGTTCGACTTACCCCCGGGCGATGGCCCTGCCCAGCGCGTCCTCTATGTCACGCCGAACCGACCTTTGGCGACGATCGTGATGTTGCCGGGTGGGGATGGCGATGTCGGCGTAGAGCGGGATGGCGATCTCGCTCACGGTGACAACTTCCTGGTCCGGACACGTGGCGAATGGGCCAAGCTCGGCTATGCGGTGCTGATCCCGGACGCGGGGGAGGGTGCGAATTTGCGGGGCCAGCGCAGTTCTCCTGGATACACAAAGCTGGTCGGTGCACTCATCGAGTTCGCCCATGCGCAAGCGGACCTGCCTGTCTTTCTGCTCGGCACCAGCCAGGGCGCAATCGCAGCCGTCAACGGTGCGGCGCACGCGCGAGCCGGAACGCTTGCCGGCGTGGTTCTGACCGAGTCCGTATCGCGGATGGGCGGCAGCCACGAAACGGTATTCGATGCCGATCCGGCGGATGTCCGGGTTCCGGTACTGGTCGTTGCCAATCGAGATGATCGATGCAGTGTCGCCCCGCCGGACGACGCGCCCCGTATCGCCGCTGCTATGACGGGGTCGCCTGATGTCCATGTTCTGGAGGTCGCGGGTGGGATCGATAAATCGAAACGACCCTGTGGATCGATGTCACCCCACGGCTACTACGGTATCGAGCAGGAGGTCATTGTGGCCATCAGCACTTGGCTGAAAGCGCATAGCTGACGCTCGTTATGTCAACAGCAGGCCGACACAACGATGTTGGCGCATCAAAACCGCGGCTGCCACTCAGCCAATCCCGCGCGCCAAAACACGAAGGCGTACATGTCCGCATAAAGCGCATCATTCTGCGATTTGGTGGAGCCGATGCCGTGACCCGCATCCGCCTCGACGCGGAGCAGGACCGGGCGCGTCGTGCCTGACGCCTGCAACGCGGCGGCGAGTTTTGCCGGCTCCCAGGGCGAAACGCGCGGATCGTTCAGGCCCGTCGTGATCAACACAGGCGGATATTGAACACCGACGCGAACATGCTGGATGGTGTCCATCTCGTACAGGTTCTTGAACCCCTCCTCGGTCGTAATGGTGCCAAACTCCGGAATGTTCAGCGGGCCACTTGGCTCGAATTCCGCGCGCAGCGCATTCGCGCCTGGAACGGCGGCAATCACGCCCGCGAATAAATCTGGGCGCTCGGTCAGTGCCAGCCCAACCGTGATGCCGCCGGCCGACCCGCTGAAGATGAAGAGCTTGTCCTTGGTCGTGTAGCCGCGCGCGATAAGATCCTCGCTGCATGCGATCAGATCGCGCCATGTGTGGAACTTGTTTGCGTCCTGTCCAGCGATGCGCCAGTCATCGCCAAGCTCGCCGCCGCCGCGCACATGGCACGAGGCGT
>CAIZEE010000220.1 GCA_903931835.1 uncultured Elstera sp. | reverse complement strand
CCAGGGGAAATTAAATATCTTCTGTGGAAATTAAGCTCGACAGCGCCAAGGCTTGCAGCCACCCGGCCACTGCACAGATAGGCTCACTGAGGTATGCTGGCACGGTTCGCCATACGCTGCCCCATCAGCACGCCGTGACTTAAATGTGGCGCGATTGTGATCACTCCGCGCCACGGCGTTGGGCAGCCAAAAAAGAAATCCGAGCCGACACGGAAGTCGGCTCGGATCTTTCAGTTCCATGGATCGGGGAGGGGAAACCCGATCCTAGGCTTACGGCTCGTCGTTTAGTTGACCGCAATGATCAGCAGCGGCGAGTACGCATCGGCGCCAACTTCAACCGGAATGGTCAGCGACTTGTCGGCGCCGGTCAGCACCATGTTGTACTTGCCGGGCTTCAGGGCAACACCGCTGGCGAGAGCAACACGACCATTGGTGACATCGCCCTGAACCGTCTGCTTATCGGCGGCAACGAAGGCAACATGATTGACTGCGGTCGCGCTCTTGCCGCTCAACATCACCTTCGGCAACACGCCGAGGGAGTTGGTTTCACCGACGCCGCGCATCACCAGACCACCTGCGACAGAGGTTGTCGACATAACCGGCACGCGTTCCGGGCAAGCAACCTTGTTCTCGGTCAGCTTACCACCAACGACGCTGTAATCGGTCGCGGTGATGGTGGCTGTACCGCCGGTGATCGAAACTTCGTTGCACGACAGATAGTGAACGAAGGTCAGGCTTCCCGTCGTCCCGAGAGCGATCTGAGCACCTGACGTGATTTCCGAGGCGGCGGCCAGCTTGGTATCCGGAACGCCGGAAATGTCCTCAACGATAGCAGCAGTGCCTGCAGCCATGGAAACGGTAGGAATGGCAGACAGCGCGACCATTGACACAAACGCTAAAGCTTGCTTGTTCATTTTTCTTCTCCTTCTGCGGCACCGATGACGACGCAAAACGCTGATCGTCAAGGGCTACCTGTTGTTTCCTGTGCGACGACCTTATGCCGCTCTAATTCGTTATGCCGAGGATCGACTATTTTTTGCCGCTCCGTGCATGCCTTTTTTCATATACAAAAAATTACGTAGCGTGTCTATACAAATTAGGGGGTGTCTTCTAAACGGATGGAATTTGGCTTCAAGACAATTCTCCGCGTTCCATATAAGCTCAAACGCTTCTCGTGTAGACGTTAGGGCATAACGGTTTGCAGAACGTAGTCGACGCCGCCCCGTCCTTCGACCCGCTGCTCGTTGAGCGGCTGGTTCTGTTTGCCCGGCGGCGGCTGTGGAAGTTGACTGGCCGCGTGCTCGATCGGCCGGAAGACTATGTCCATCGCGCCATTGAATTAACACTGGCCGGCAAGCGTCAGCGTGATCCCGAATGTCCGATGTTCACACATTTGACCGGGATCATCTCCAGCCTGGTTAGCCACGATGTTGAAAGTGCGGCCAATCGCTCGACCGCCGATTGGCCATCTCAGGCGACTGGCGAACCGATCGACTTTGCCGCCGAATTGCCTACACCCGAAGAAGATATTATCGCGCGGGAGTCAGAGGATCAACAGAACCTCGTTCTGGGCAAGGTCTTCCAGGCATTGAGTGGCGAGGACGATCTATGCAGTTTTGTACGGCTTCTCATCGATGCGCCTGAGGCTCTAGCTCCGCGCGACCTCGCCGACGCGCTGCATATCCCGGTCGACGACGTCTATCTGATGCGCAAGCGGCTGCGGCGCCGGTTGAGGTTTTTGGTGGAGCCGGAAGCATGAGCAAACCAAGCGATCAGATTCTGCCGCTGCTGCACTTCCTCACCGGCGAACTCGACGAGCTTAGCGGGGCAGCTCCGGGTGCCGTCCGCGCGGTGGCCAAACGCGCCGGGTTCGACCGCGCCCCCCTCGCCGCCCGCATTCGCGACAGCGTCATCACCTCCTATCGCGAAAAGAGCGAGCCGGTGGAGTTGCGTGATCAATTGACGATCTTTGGCGTCGATGCGCTGAACGAATTGGCCGGCTCCGATATGAGCCGGCTCAATCTCAAGGGCGCCAATCTGGCAGGCGCCAATCTGCGCGCGACCGATCTCAGCAAGAGCAATCTGCGGGGCGCTAATCTGTACAACGTTGACCTGCGCGAGGCTGTCCTGCTTGACGCTTCGCTGGGCGGCGCCATCCTGACCGAGGCGCAGCTCGATCAGGCCGATTTGCGCGGCGCAGATTTTTCTCAAGCCATTATTGTCGGGGCCTCGTTCTCCGGCGCAACGATCACGGACACTCGCGGCCTGCCACCCAGCATCAGCAATGCCGTGCTGGTCACGCCGGAGGTCCGGGATTTATTGCGGCATCTTCGCGAGACGGCATTGGCGCATGATCGCGTCATCACCGAGGCAGCCGAGCAAATCCTGATTGGCGAATGGGCCGCCGCCGAACGGACGCTGGACACCATCCTGTACGCTAAAGCCGACGATGGCGATCTGAAACAGCACGCGCAGATTCTTCGCGCGTTGCTGAGTGCGCTCAAGGACGATCTCGCGGACGCGCAGGCGCGCCTCGCAGACTTGGAATAGGCCGCAAGCTGCAAGAATTCGACGTCATCATTATCGGAGCGGGCGCTGCGGGTTTGATGTGCGCCCGCAGCGCTGGCAGTCGCGGCAAACGCGTCCTGCTAATCGACCATGGCAAAGAGGTCGGCGCCAAGATCCTGATCTCCGGCGGTGGGCGCTGCAATTTCACCAATCGTGAGATCGCTGCCAATCGCTTCCTATCGACCAACCGGCATTTCTGCAAATCGGCCCTGGCGCGTTACACGCAGGACGATTTCGTCGCCTTGGTTGAGACTTACGACATCGCTTATCACGAAAAGACGCTTGGCCAGTTGTTCTGCGACGGGTCGGCACGCCAAATTGTGGATATGCTGCTGACCGAGTGCCGAACTCACGGCGTCGATCTGCGCGCAGATCATGCCGTGACATCGATCGGCAGATCCGATCGGTTCCATGTTGAGACGATACGGGGCAGCTTTACCGGCAAGTCCCTGGTCATCGCGACAGGCGGCCTTTCGATCCCGAAACTCGGGGCGACGGGCTTTGCCTATGACATCGCCCGGCAATTCGGTCTGGGCATCGTGGCGCCAAAACCTGGGCTGGTGCCTCTGATCCTCGCCCCGAACACCGAGCCGTTCTCGCCAGACCTTGCCGGCGTCTCGCTGGACGCGGTTGCTCGGGGTGCCGGTGCTGCGTTTCGCGAGGCCATGCTATTCACCCATCGCGGCCTGTCCGGGCCGGCCATTCTGCAAATCTCCTCCTATTTGGCAGAGGGCGACCGGTTGACGCTGGATTTACTGCCCGATCAGGACGCGCAGGCAATCCTGCTCGAGCGCAAGCGCGCCCGCCCCAATGCTGAGCTGCGCACGATTCTTGGCGAGTTGCTGCCACAGCGCTTGGCCCTGCGCCTGGTCCAGCTCTTACCCAATCAGGCGCTTGGCACGCTTACCGACAAGGCGCTGATGGAGACGGCGGCGCGACTGAAGGCGTGGTCGGTTACGCCGACCGGGACCGAAGGCTATGCAAAAGCGGAAGTCACCACCGGCGGCATCGATACGGCCGGATTGTCGTCTCAGACCATGGAGGCTCGCGCGGTGCCGGGACTTTACTTCATCGGCGAGGCTGTCGACGTCACCGGGTGGCTCGGCGGCTATAATTTCCAATGGGCGTGGTCGAGCGGCTGGGTGGCCGGGCAATCGGTTTAGCCCGGTGCCGCTAGATAGTTCCGAATGTCGCCGATCACCCGGCCGGCCAGAACCGTGACAATTACCGCCAGCAGGAAGAACAGCACCCAATTGAAGACCTCGTCGATATAGAGCACGGCGAACGGCAAACGATTGGTCAGATAGGCCGACACGACGAAAGTGGTTAGGAGTGTGCGGGCAATCAGCCGCTCGGACACCGACAGATCCCTGGCAGACGCCCAATCAAGCCATTGCGGGATACAGAGCAGCACAAAGCTGAGCCGGTAATCCCAATTCGACGCGACCATGAAGCTAAACAGATAGATCGCCGCCCCGATCGCAAAGCCGCCACCCCATCGGGTCCTAGGCAGAGGCAGGAAAGCTGGATTGCGCCGCCCGATATAAATGCCGAGGCCGATCGCGACTGCCGACACACCGAAGAGCGTGGGCGTTGCCGCCCCCCGCAAAGCCGGCCAATCGAAGCTGGCTGCCAGACCGTTGAAGATCACCTCGGCGCCAAAGGATAGCAGCGTTCCCCGGCTGGTATTGGCGCTGATCGAGGCGAGGTATTCCGCGTTCAGAGTAAAATACGCAGCTCCAAAGAGAACCACCGCCACAGCGATCATGGCCGCCCGGCCGCTGCGGATGAGCAGAATCGCCGCCGAATAGATCGGGAAGAGCTTAAGCGCCGTGGCGAACGCAAAAACTCCGGTCGCAACCACGGCCGCCAGATAGCCGCGAAACGCCAGAAACAGGCCGATCACGATCAGCGTGAAGATGAAGATATCGGGATTGCCGCGCTCGATCCCCAGCATGACAGGCGGCGAGATCAAAGCCAGGCCGTAGACCAGGCCATGCCAAGCCATCCTGCGGCGGCCGAAGAAAGCGATCGCCGCCACACCAAAGCTGGCGGCAAAAAACCCTCCGATCGGCACGGTCCAGCGGCTATCCACCCCAATCGCCTTCGATATCTCGAGCCAGATCGGCGGATAATTGGTCGGCCGCCCCCAGGGGTCGCAGGGATCGATCACATAGACGTCAATGCCATGAACCCAACACTCGGCGCCATGAGTGATCGTCCTGAGATCGGCAAACATCGGCAGCATGGTCGGGATCGCATAGAAGCCGAACGCCGCCGCCCAAGCCCCCTGATATCCAAGCTCGGATAATTGGCTAAAAAAGACAGTGGCGAAGGGAACGGCCGCTACCGCCAAAACAGCAAGCAGAACCCATAGGCCGAAGGATCGAGAGTGCGCTTTCGCTTGGCCGTCCGGGTCCACCATCTCATTCCCGGCGATCAGAAGGCCCTGAGATTCTCACTCAGCGTCTTGTGCGAATAGGATGTGCGCACCAAACCCCGGCGCTGCAATGCCGGCACCAGACCGTCCGTCACCTCAATGACCATCCGGCGATTGATCGCCTGCATCGGTGTGGTGATCAGGAACCCGTCGCCGCCCACCTCCTCCATCGCCTGGGCCATTTGATCGGCCACGGTTTCCGGACAGCCGACCAGCGGTACCGAGGCCGCAATGCCACCCGAGGCATCGACCACGAGCTGGCGCAACGTCTTGCCGCTGCCCCATTGCTGAAAATTATCGAGCGACCCCTGCTCCCCATTGGTCGTCAGCCGTCCGGGCAGCGGCTGATCAAGATCATAGGCCGCAAAATCGATATCGGTGATGGCGGAAATCAACGCCAGGCATTGTTCGAGGAAATTGGGATCGGCAGACATCCGCGCCGCCTTCGCCTGCGCCTCCTCATCGGTTTCACCGAGCACCGGGGAAACCAGGAACAGAACCTTGATGTCGTCCGGATTGCGCCCCTGCTTTTCCGCCCGCGCCCGCACATCGTCGCGATAGGCCTTCATGCTGGCCGTACCGACGCCGATCGCCACGATCGAATCGGCATGGCGTGCCGCAAAGTCGCGCCCAGCCGGGGAACCGCCGGCCTGAACCAGAGTCGGCCGACCCTGCGGCGGGCGCACTGTGTTGAGCGGTCCGCGCGATTTGAAGTACTTGCCCTCGAAATTGACCGCCTTGACCTTCGTATAGTCGGCATAGACGTTGCGCTCGCGATCCAGAATGACCGCGTCCGGCCCCCAGGAGTCCCATAAGCGGTAACACACCTCCATGTACTCATGGGCCATCTCATAGCGCAGTTCGCGCGGCGGCAGCTTGTCCAAGCCGAAATTCTGGGCAGCCGAGTTTTCCGCGCTGGTCACGATGTTCCAGCCAAATCGGCCCTCGGAAAGATGATCGATCGTGCTGCTGAGCCGAGCCAGCATGAAGGGCGGATAGCCCAAGGTCGACATCGTCACCACGATGCCGATATGGCTGGTAGAGGCCGCAAGAACGGCAGCAAGCGGTGCCGGATCGTGCTTCGGCACCATGCCTAGCGCATGCTTCAGGTATATCTCGGACGTGCCGCCATAAGCCTCCGACACGGCCAGCTTGTCTTCGAGCAGGATATAGTCGAAGCAAGCCCGTTCGAGCGCCTGCGCGATCTCGACATGGAATTTGCCGTTCCACGGCGATCCACCATTGGAAAACGGGCCGTTCCACTCATCGGTGGTGAAATTGGTGAACCAACCGAGATGAAACATCTTTGGCGCCATGATCGCTGCCCCTCGTTTTTTGTTGCCAGCCTGATGCGTGCCACAATGCACGAATCAGGCCGGGCAAACCCAGAAATCAGGAGGCCGGCAGCGTCTTGGCGAACAGCCAAAGCAGAAATAAAACCAGCGGTACGTGAATAATGAACTGGGTGAAGGTGAAGCCGACAATCTCGCGCGCCTTCAGCCCTAGCACGCCCAATAGCGGCAGCATCCAGAACGGATTGATCAGATTGGGCAATGCCTCGGCCGCGTTATAGACCTGCACCGTCCATCCGAGATTGGCATGAAGATCCTTGGCCGCCTGCATGACATAGGGCGCCTCGACAATCCATTTGCCGCCGCCCGATGGCAACAGGAAGCCCAGAATGCCGGAATAGATACCGATCACGACCGGAAAGACGTCGACCGTGCTGATCGCGACGAAGAAATCGGCAATATGGGTCGAGATCGAAACCCCGTCGGAGCCCTTGACTTGGGTCAACAGAACGGAGGTCGACGCGTAAAGCGGAAACTGGATCAAAATACCGCCGACCGACGGGATCGATTTGGTCACGGCCGATAAGAAGTTGCCGAGACGCCAATGCAGCAGCAGCCCCAGCATCAGGAACAGTATGTTGTAGGTGTTGAGGTCGGAGATCGCCTTCAGCGTGTCCTTAGTCGTGAATTCGCCGTAGAGGAAGCCCGCGCCGAGGAGAACCAGCAGCACGGTGACGAGCCACGACCGTTCCAGCCAGTCGCCGGGCCGGGTCGATTTCTGGACGGTCGAGCCCAACGGGCTGAGATCAATCCCGAAATCCTCTGCCGTACGAGACTGCGACGGCGACGGAGCCGAGTAATAACAAATGGCGACAGACACCAGCATGATGATCAGCGCCATCGTCATCGATTGCCACGTGCCGACAGTCTGACTGAACGGAATAACGCCGGTAATATCGGAAATCGCCTTGGGCAGGCTCGCCGGGTTAGCCTGCAGCATCGCCGCCGAGGAATTGATGCCGAGCGCCCAGGTCGCGCCAAGGCCGAGATACCCGGCGGCGGCGGCGGCGCGATAATCCATCTTCAAATCCGTGCGCCGCGCCATGGCGAGAACCAATAGTCCGCCGAACACGAGGCTCATCGCATAGCTTAGAAACGAGACCGCCATCGTGAAGAACGCCACCATAGCGATAGCACTGCGTCCGGAGCCCGGCAGACGCGCAATGCCATCGATGATGCGCATGACCGGCGGCGAGACGGCGACGACATATCCCGAAATGACGACGATCGTCATTTGCATGGTGAAGGGTACCAGCGTCCAGAAGCCGGAGCCGAAAGAGGTCGCCACGGTGGCCGGCGATGCACCCATCGCAATATCGGCCAGCGCCACGATGATCACCGCCAAAGCGGCAAAAACGAAGGAGTCCGGATACCAGCGTTCAGACCACAAGGTGAAGCGAATCGCCAGCCGCGAAATCATTGTGTCGCCCATGTCCCAATTCCCCCGCTTGGCGCCTGGACCCTTTATGCGACGGTTGACAGCCAACACGGCCGATCGCGTGCGGTCCGAGCTTTATGATTATCCTTAAGCGTTATGGGAATCAGTCAACCGAATCAATAGCTCATAGCGTTATCGGCAGTGATATGAGGCTTGTCGTTAGCCGCGCTTTGTGCTGCCGACGAAAGCGGCCAGCGCCTTGCGGATGTCCAAGAAAACGCCAGCCCAATCGCCCGGCCGGCTTTGGCGGAACTCGCGCAGGCTCGGATACCACACGCTTTCGCCAGCGCGCTCGCCCCAGCGCCAGCAGGAATCGAACCGATTGGCGAGCCAGACCGGGCGATTAAGCGCCCCCGCGAGATGGATCACCGCAGTATCGACGCCAAGCACCAAATCCAGGCAGTCAATCAGCGCCGCCGTATCGGCGAAGCTCGTCACCTCATCCATCCAGTCGACAAAGTCCGGACGGTCTGCCCACTCCGCCGTCGATTCCTTAGGCAGCCCAACCTCGGCCTTCTGCAACGACACGAAAGTGACGCCCTCAATCGGGCCAAGCTCGGCAAGCTGCGCGGCCGAAACCGAACGCCGAACATCTGCGGGTGTTGCGCGGCCGCCTGTCCACACAACGCCTATTTTCAGGCCGGGACAGGCGTCGAGCCTCTTCTCCCATGCCTTTCGCTTCGCCGGATCGACCGTCAAATACGGCATACGCTCGGGCAGCCGCGCAGGGTTTGGCTCGATGTAGCGGGGCAGGTTCAGCAGCGTGATCTGGCAATCGAAGGCAGGCAGCCGACTGCCCGCCGGCACGACCTGATCGATATGCGCGAAGCCCTCAAATAAGGCGACCAGACTTGGCTGTACCTCGAAAATAATGCGCCCGTCGCGCGGCAGCAAATAGAGATAACGGGCGAACTGGATGACGTCGCCCGCCCCCTGCTCAAAATGCACCAGCAAGGTACGGCCGCCAAGCTCCCCACCGTGCCATTCCGGCTCGGCAAAATTGCGGTTGGGGCTGGTGAACTTCGCCAGACGCCAGCGCCATTCATATTCGACCCACCCCTCCTCGAACTCGCTCCGGCGCAGCAGCACCTGACCGAGATTGTAGTGAGGAATTGGGAATTCTGGATCATCGGCGATTGCCTGCCGGTACAGGGTCACGGCCTTGTCGGAACGACCGTTTAAGAAATAGACCGTCGCCAAATCCGATACGTAACGCCGATCACGCGCCACCGCATCGCTGAACGCGAGGATCGCGGCATCCCAATCGCCCGCCTCGGTCATGATAAGCCCCAACAGATGGTGAAATTCCGCCCGCTCGAAACGCTGGGCGACCGCAATGCGGGCGTAATGTTCCGCTTCGACAAAGGCCGATCGATGCAGCAGAACCTGTGCCAGCCCGTAAGACGCTTCGGGATGATCAGGCACCAGTTCGAGCGTGCGGCGAAGATGGTCTTCCGAACCCGCCCGGTCGCCGCGATCGAGCAGCAGCGCGCCTAGGCGCATATGCGACCTGGCATCGCCGGGCGCAAGCTTGACCGCCATGCGGTACGCCTCGCATGCGTCGTCAACAGCACCGCGCCACTCCAGCATAATCGCCAGTTGCGAATGAGCGCCGCTCAAATTCGGCGCGTAGCGCACAGCCTCGCGGAAACTCGCCTCCGCGTCGGCGAACTGACCCTGCGCTGCCTGCGCCTCGCCAAGATTGTGATAGGCCTCGCCATATTTCGGGCGGAGCTGTAGCGCCGTCCGCGCCTCCAGCATGGCGCGGACGTGATCGCCGGCGCGATTGCACGCAAAGGCCAGATTGTTGCGCATAAAGGGGTTCTGCGGATCCTCCGCAGCGGCGGCCTGGATTAAGGAGATGCCTTCTGCCGGATGCGATCCCTGAGCCATGATAACGCCAAGCAAATGCCGGCTCGCCAGGTGCTTGGGATCGTCGGCGAGAATGGCGCGATAGAGGCGTTCCGCCTCAGCAAGATGGCCCGCCTGATGCCGCGCCAGGGCTCGATCGAACTGATCCTGGATGCTCAATCCCCTTAACCCCTCCATGTCAACGGGGCTTCGCCACGAACAGGGGGTGCTCATCGTATCGGCCGGAACTAGTTACCGCCCGACAAATGAAATACGCATTTTTCATTACTATAAAACTCATAATTAAACTTGCCAATTCTGAGCAATATTTCCCGACATTCAGTACACAAATTTGATCGTCTTTCTAGAGATTAAAGGACTGGGCCTTACCAGTTCGAATTCACTAACAAATTGAGCCGGCTGTGAGTCGGCATAAGCCTAAAATTTGTCTAAAGAATTCACGATAATTTGGATGCTTGGAAATCAGGAAAGCGACCTGATAGGGTGTCGCCCCGACAGTATGGGTGGATCCCTCCAACATGACCGAGCCCGAGCCCCCATCCAGCATATCGGATTTCTCGCGCTATCGAGCCGCCTGCGCAGAAGCGGCAACCGATCCCGTATTGTTTCGAAGCTTTCGCCGCAATCCGGATATCAGCGGCATCATCGAACCGTATATCGCAGCGGACGGTCCCGAACGGCCTCTCGCCCTGTCAATTGATGAGTTGATAGGGAAGCTCGCTATCGAGCCGGATTTCGTCCAACACTACCCGGTTTGCAAGCGCAATGACGAGATCGGCGACCCGCCGCTTACGCATGTTGACGGGTTGGGCGACGCGTCGATCTACACGCTGCGCTATATCAAAATTGCCTATGACATGCGCCGCCTATTCGGCTCGCTGGACGGGCTTCATATCGTTGAGATTGGCGGCGGCTATGGCGGCCAGTGCGCCATTCTATCCCGGTTGTTCAAATTGGCGAGCTACACAATCATCGATCTTCCCGAAGTGCTTCAATTGCAACGGGCGTATTTGCAGGCGCTCGAAATCGGGTCGGTCGAATTCCTGACCAAGGATGACGTCGCAGCCGAGCGTCGCTGGGATCTCGCCATCTCCAACTATGCCTATTCGGAATTATCGGAGGAATTGCGCGCGTTCTATCTGGATCGCGTCTTGGCACGATCGGATCGCGGATTCATGCTGTGGAACTACATGATCCTGGCCTTTGCGCGAAGCGGCCATGATTACAGGGCGGCTCTCATGGACGAGCTTGCGGTGTTAGCAGGGATCATGGAGCGAATCCCCAATCTGCGCTTCGTCGATGAGTTGCGTCTCGCGAGTGACGTCGAATACCGTAATCACGTGGCGGTTTGGGGCCACACGGCTTAGGCGCGACGGCGTCGATACAAATCACGCCACGCCGTAACCAGACGATCAATAGCGGTGTCATCCGATGATGCGCCAAGACTGATCCTGATTGCCTGACGGGCGAGCTCGGGCGCCACACCCATCGCGGCCAGAACATGGCTCGGCCCGATCTTACCCGACGAACAGGCCGCGCCGGCGCTGATCGCGATTCCAGCCAGATCCAAGACCATAAGCTGGGTCTCGGCCAAAACGCCCGGCATGGCGATGCAGCTCGTATTGCCAAGACGCGGAACGGCTTGACCAAAGATCACGGCGTCGTGAGCGATTGCCGCGATCTCCGCCTCCAGCCGGCTACGCAAGCCAGCGATCCGTGATGCATCCGTCAGATCGTCCTCGTGATGCGCCGCAGCGACGCCAAAGGCGACGATAGCGGCCACGTTTTCGGTTCCCGCGCGGCGGCCACGCTCCTGACCGCCGCCGACCAGCAAAGCTTGTGGCTCCACGCCAGGTTTCAGAACCAGGGCGCCGGCACCTTGAGCGCCGCCGAGCTTATGCGCAGACAGGCTCAACAGATCGACGCCGAGATCGCCCATCGATACGACAATCCGCCCGGGCGCCTGAACCGCGTCGCAGTGGATCAAGCCCGCGTGCTCGTGCACGATCCGGGCTGCCTCAGCGACCGGCTGAATGACGCCCGTCTCGTTATTGG
>CAIZEE010000219.1 GCA_903931835.1 uncultured Elstera sp. | reverse complement strand
TGGGTCTGGCGTTGACTTTCAGCCCTGCGTTTGGGCGGCCCATCCCCAGGGGGTGAGTTCGGTGATCCGGCTATTTGGCCAGTTGTTGACCAGCTTGGTGATGACGTCGGCAAGATACTCGGCCGGATTGACGTCGTTGAGTTTGCAGCTCTCGATCAAGGAGGCGATCATCGCCCAGTTTTCCGCCCCTTCATCGTGCCCGGCGAACAGTGCATTTTTTCTGTTCAGGGCGATGGGGCGCATGGCGCGTTCGACCGCATTGGAGTCGATCTCGATGCGGCCATCATCCAGGAAGCGAGCCAGCCCGATCCAATGGGCGAGCATGTAGCGGATTGCCTTGGCGATATTGGATTTTCCAGAGACTTCGGCCAGCCGGGACTCGGCCCAGCTTTTGAGGTCTTCGAGCAGTGGCCTTGTCTTCTCCTGTCGGACAGATCGCCGTTCCTCGGCGTTTTGGCCCCTGATCTGCTTTTCGATCTGATAAAAGGCCGCAATCTTCTCCAGCGCCTGATCCGCGATCGGCGACGGCCCGTTCTTGGTCACGTCGAAGAACTTCCGGCGGCAATGCGCCCAGCAATGGGCCAGCGTCACCTGATTGGGCTTTTTGGACGCGATGGATTTATAGGCGCTATAGCCATCTGTCTGCATCACGCCGGCGAAGTCCTCCAGCAACGAAGCAGCATGGTTCGTTCCACGCCCCGGTGCATAGGTGTAAACAACCGCCGGCGGATCGTCGCCGCCCCAAGGTCGGTCATCTCGGGCAATCGCCCAGAAGTACCCCGTCTTAGTCGTTCCCCGTCCCGGATCGAGAACCGGTGCCGGCGTTTCATCCACGAAGATTTTGGTGGAGCGCAGCAAATCATCGCGCATCTCGGCCCATATTGGCTTCAACTCGGCAGCGGCATAACCGACCCAGTTTGCCAAGGTGGAGCGATCAATCTCGATGCCCTGACGGGCCAGGATCTGTTCTTGCCGATAAAGCGGCAAGTGATCGGCATATTTCGCGACCAGCACGGAGGCAACCATCCGTTCCGTCGGCAAGCCGCCCTCGATCAACCGGGCTGGGGCGGCAGCCTGGCTGATCGTTCCCTCACAGCCACGACAGGCATATTTGGGGCGATGGGTCACGATGACCTGATATTGCGCCGGGATCACATCCAGTCGGGACGAGCAGTCTTCGCCGATCACATGCATCGGCCCATTGCAGCATGGACAGGCCGTGCTGTCGGGCTCAATCACCACATCGATACGGGGGAGGTGGACAGGCAGTGAGGCCCGATCAGCCCGACGTTTCCCGCTCCGCGCTTTTTTGGCCTCGGGGTTGGTCTTGTCGTCTTCGGCCTCGATCTTGGCGATCGCTTGCTCAACATCCTCCAGCGCCAGATTGAACTGGTCGGGATCGAGCTTCTCAGAGCTTTTGCCAAATTGCATCCGCTGAAGCTGACTTAAATACAGCTCAAGCCGGGCATTTTGCTCCTTCACGAACACCAGTTCCGACTGCATCGCCAGCACCATGGCGCGCAGCAAAACAGGGTCATCGGGGAGAGTTTCAATCGCCGTTTCCATGCCGATTTTATATCAGAATCTCAAGGGCTTGTATTGCGCTTTCTGGCGGATCTCCGCCATTTTTTCAGCTATTGCGCAAGCTTCGGGCGACCCTGGCGCGGCACATGGACACGGGTCCAATCCAGCCCCTCCAACAAGGCCGCCAGCTGTGCCGCCGACAGCCGCATAACTCCATCCGTGATCGGCGGCCATTTGAATGACGCCGATTCCAGACGCTTCCAGATCATAACCAAGCCGCTGCCGTCCCAGACCAAAAGCTTGACTCGATCCGCCTGCTTCGAGCGGAAGACCATGACCAGCCCGGAGAACGGATCCAATTTCAGCGCCGATTGTGCAAGTGCTGCCAAGCCATCGGCACCCTTGCGGAAATCAACTGGGCGGGTGGCAATCACCACCCGTACCCCAGAAGGTGGGACGATCATGCCAGCTCTTTCACTACGCGAAGAACATCCGCAAGAAACGCCATGTCAGAACCCGGCGATGCGCGCACCACCATTCCCGACGCCTCAATCTCAATGGCGGGCGATGACACTGCTTTCGACTCAGGCACAATCGTGACCGGAACAAAATCCGGAACAGCCAGCTCGGTCAAAATGCCAGACTGCCGCATCTTGCGCTTCCAATCGCAAAGCTGATTGGGATGAACACCATGGCGCCGGGCAACAGCGCTCGAAATCGCCTTCGGAACTAAACTCTCGGCGACAATCC
>CAIZEE010000218.1 GCA_903931835.1 uncultured Elstera sp. | reverse complement strand
GGAAAACGAGGGAATTCAGCTGATCCTCCTGATCCAGCAGATACTGCAACGGCGTATTGGAGACGATGCCGCCATCCCAATAGAGGTCACCGTTGATCGCGACCGGCGGCAGCGCCGGCGGCAATGCGCCGCTCGCCATAATATGCTCCGGACCGATCCGTTCGTTCAGCGTATCGAAATAGACGAAATTGCCGGTGCGCACATTTACGGCGCCGACGCTCAAACGCTTCTTCTGGTCATTCAATATGTCGAAGTCGATGACGCGCTCCAATGTGTCGCGCAATGGGGCGGTGTCGTAGTAACTCGTAGCACCGGGTGTTCCCGGCGGCTGGCCCCAGGGGCCTGGAACGCGGGGCGAGAAGAAACCGGGCTGGCCGAATGCGATTGAGGCAAAGGCGCTGAACTGGTTGCGTACCGCCCGGAACATGTCGCCGGATGGCGCGAAATCCCAATCATTGCGGCCGGAGACGGTAGACCAGAATTCATCCAGCTTGGCCAGCTGATGCTCGGGTTTGTTACCGGCGATGATCGATGCGTTGATCGCGCCGATCGACACACCGGACAGCCAATTCGGCTCGGCGCCGATTTCCGACAGGGCGTTGAACACGCCGGCCTGATAGGCGCCAAGTGCGCCGCCGCCCTGGAAGACCAGGGCGACGCGGTCATAGGAGGTAACGATCTTGCGTAGTTGTTCGGCGAGTTCGGCCGCA
Source organism: uncultured Elstera sp. (assembly GCA_903931835.1). GTDB lineage: Bacteria > Pseudomonadota > Alphaproteobacteria > Elsterales > Elsteraceae > CAIZEE01. The sequence goes on along the minus strand of CAIZEE010000218.1, from coordinate 6,828 downwards.
CCCGGTGCAGGCGCTCTTACTTTTTCGGGCGGAATGGCGGCGCGTTTTTTCGAGGGGGTAGTATCCATGTCTTATGTCCTAATCGACAGGGGCGGAGCGACGCGGATCAAGCCAAATAATCGTGATAGACCTTGCCATAGGGCAGGGTAAAATCGACCAGCAAGTGGCGTCCGCCGATGATGCGGCGAACCGGAAAGTCAGCCACCCGCGCGTTGACATGCGGCACCAGATGCAGGCGCGCCGGACCGGTCCAAGCACCCTTCACCGTGATGTCCTGCAGGTGATAGCCGACGAGCTGAGCAATCTTCGGCTTGCCATCGACATCGGGGATCAATTTCAGATTGATCTGCAATTTGCCCAGAGCATCGGCGGTCACCTTTGGGTCTTCCGTCTTATATTTGTAAGACATCGTGCCCATTGCGATCAATTCCTCGTCATAAGACAGCGTGCCGGTCAGCGTGTCGCGGATAAGGCGTAGCCTGGGCTCGCCATATTTCTTTGGAAAACCCCAGATCTCCCGCCCGCCGGTGATCGGCGGCTCATCATTCAAATACATCTGTACCGAAAAACTCGCAGGCTCCCCCTTATAGGTACAAGGAATGCCCATCCCGCTTTCCTCGTAATCGCCGAAGCCCGAACTGTCGGGCATCTTCATCCATTCGTAGAACACAGTATTGCCGACCGGCTCCAACTCTTCCGGCAACGCTTCGCGGATGACGTCAGGATCGGTCTCATAGTTGACGATCAGATATTCCCGGTTGATGAAGCGGAACGGCCCATGCGGATAGCTCGGATTGATCACCGGCATGGCGCTCGCGGCTAGTATGTCCTTAACATTCATCGATAATTCTCCCGCCTTGCTACAGAGCAATTGTCGGCGCCGATCATAGACTCGGCCGATGTCAATTATGTGAGACGATTAAGTCGTCGCGTTGGTTCCTGCAACCCAGCTGCCCGGTGCGCGGCATTGAAGCGGGCCAAGTCGTCGCCTATGCTCGCCCGCCATTTGCCCATTGCGCAAGGAGTATTGATGAGCGCGTTTCAGGCGATCCTGCTCGCCATCGTTCAGGGGGTGACCGAGCTTTTTCCCGTCAGTAGCTTGGGGCACGGCGTGGTATTGCGCGGGCTGCTCGGCTGGACCATTGATGATGCGACCTTCCTGCCGATCCTGGTGGTCTTGCATGTCGGCACGGCGGTGGCGCTGCTGCTGTATTTCTGGCGCGACTGGATCGAGCTCGCTTTGGCCCTGCTCGGGCGCGGCGAGCCGGCGGAACGCGCCGTACTGGTGCGGCTGTTCATGCTGATCGTTGTCGCGACCATCCCGGCTGTTATCATTGGCTTTGCGCTGGAACATCGCCTGCGCGACTTGTTCGGATCGCCGCCGATTGCGGCCGCCTTCCTGATCGCCAATGGCGTGCTGCTGTTCGTGGGCGACCGGCTCAAACGATCGCAAGGTGACGGCAGGCTCAACAGCCTCGGCTGGGTGGACGCGCTTAAAATCGGCCTGTGGCAGACGACGGCGCTGATCCCCGGCGTATCGCGGTCGGGTGCCACCATGGTTGGCGGTTTGCTGGCGGGGCTCAGTCATGAGGCATCGGCGCATTTCTCGTTTCTGATCGCCACACCGATCATCATCGGTGCCGCCGTGCTGGAAATCCCGAAACTGATGCATTCCAGCGTGCCGCCCGGGACGCTGGAAACGGCGATGGGGGCCGGCGTCGTCGCGGGTGTCGTGGCCTATGCCAGCATTGCCTTCCTGATGCGCTATTTTCGCACCCACGAGTTCCAGTCGCTCAGGCCCTTTGCCTATTACTGCTGGGTGGCGGGCAGCCTGTCTCTCACCTGGCTGCTGTTTATCTAGCCAATGTCGGCGATGACGGGCAATGCTGCGACGTAATCGCCGTCCTGGTAGATCAGCGGGGCGACCAGCTCATGCAGGCGGATATGGATGACTTCGCCGATGAAGATGGTATGCGTGGCATAGGGCACGGCGAGCTTGACCTCGCAGAACAGATTGGCCTGGGCGTCGGATAGATAGGGGATGCCATCAGCGTCGCTCGCCCAATCGCCAACGGTAAAACGTTCCCACGCGTCGCGCTGCCCGGCAAAGGCGCGCGAGATATCGGCGTGGACATGGCGCAGCAAGTTGATGCACATCTTGCTGCCGACGCCCAAATGCGCATGCATGAAGGCCGATTTATTGACGCAAACGAGTAAGGTCGCCGGATCGGTTGAGACAGAGGTGACGGCGGTCGCGGTCATGCCAAAGCGGTTGCTGCCATCGCCGGTCGAGATGACCGTGACAGTGGCCGCCAGACGCCGCATGGCCTGCTTGAAACTATCTGCCAACGCCACTTCAACCAAGGACCTTACTCCGCTTGCCGATATTCTAAATCTGGCCCCCATCTTGCCGCCACGCAAGGTCTGATCGCGGCCTGCGCGGAAGCGCCTACAGACATAATCGCCGTTTTGGGCTAGGGTGTCCCCTTCTTCCAAGTGATGCCCCAATGAGAGAAGAGAGGGACGATGGAAAGCGGGCTAGATTCAGTGCTGACGGCGATTTTTTCCTTTATCGCCAAGCCGACCGTGCCAAACATCGTTTCAATCGCGATCGTCGTCGTTATCCTGGCGATCGTCGTTTGCGCGTTCTTCGTCTTCAAAAGACCGACGAAGAAAAAGGCGATTGGCCCGATTCGCCGCCGCCGCTAACTCAGAGGCGGGTCGTCTAGATGCTGCAGTCTTGCGGCCGCGACCAAAGCGAAGCGTAGCAGCAGGGCCTTCCGCCTGGCGGCCGATAACGGTGTTCCGGCAGGCGGGCGGATGATCACCGCCTCATAGGAATCGGCGACGATCAGTCCCGCCTCCTCCGGTATCAGGCTTTGCGGGAAATCCGGCGATACAGCGAAGGCGAAGCGATCGCAGAACGCCAGATAATCGCGCCATTTGCGATCGGATTTGAAATCGGCGATCGAGCTTTTGACCTCGACTACCAGTACTTCCGCCCGCCGATCGATCGCCATGATGTCGACGCGCCGTCCGGTTGCGAGCGTGATCTCGGTCAGCGAACCTTGGCCGAGACTCGACAGCAGCCGTCTGGTCCCCCGGCAGATTGCAGCCGCCCCTGCTGCCAATGGTTCGTCGGAATCAGTCATCACAAAACAAGGCTCGTTGGGTGGGTTAGCCCCTGTCAAGGGCGATGGCGCTTCGTATATGATCGTCCCCGACACTGCAGCACAGGGCCGGAACTTGGTCGTACCTCCCAGCATTGCCGAAGACGAAACGCTTGATCATCGCTCGCTCGGTATTCTGATCGACGCAACGGCGGAGGTCGTGGGCGAGGTCAGCAAGGTCTATCAGGCGATCAGGCGGGCAACCGAGGGCGGTATCGATATTGATCTGCTGAGTGCGGCCCGCGCCTTCGATAATCTGCCGCAATGGCAGCGTCAGCGAATCTTCGAATTGGCCACGGATCTCGCGCTATCAGCCGCTGCCGAAGAGACCGATTAGGGAACCGGCGTCAGCAAACCTGGATCGAGTGCGGTCTCAAACCAGAAGACGCCCCAATGTAGATGCGGCCCCGTCGCCCGGCCAGTCATGCCACTTTTGGCGAATTCCTGACCCTGCCCCAGCACGTCGCCCGGCTTGACCGATATCTCGCTCAAATGCGCGTAGACGGATGTCACGCCGTAGCCATGGTCGATCATCACCGTCCCGCCGGTCAGCACCATGTCGGGTGCAGCCAGGATGACCTTGCCGGAGGCGGGCGCAAGCACTGGCGTTCCGGTCGGCACCGCAAGGTCGATACCGATATGCGGCGCGTTCGCGACCCCGTTCAAAATGCGTTGGCTGCCAAAGGATTCGCTGACGCGCAGCGCCGGCACGGGGGGCAGGAACTTCTCCTCAAACCCGGTTTCATCGCCGGCCTGCCTGCGCGCGGCATGGATCGCAGCGCTATCCTTCTTGATCTGCTCCAATGTTGCTGGATCGGGAGTCACCGTCTTTTCCGGAAGCCCGTCGACGCGCGAGACCTCCCATTTGCGTTGTGTGATGCCGAGATGCAGTTCCTCGATCACGCCGGCCGGATCGGTGACCACCAGATCGACGTCGGAGCCAGCGTCCCTGGCAATCCCGAAAACGAATTGCCCGTCGGGTGTCAGCCGCAGTTCCTTGCCATCGACCGTTACATGGCTGCCGGGTGCCACGATCCCGCGCATCAGCGCACCCTGGATCATCTTGCCGTGAAGCTCTACCGCTTGGGCCGCCGCAGCGCATCCAAGGAAGGCAAGGAACGTGACCACGCAATGTTTCACAGCAATGTTCCCTGGCTGGGAGAAGCCGGTTTCGCTCGCTTGCCATCGGCGGTAACGCCAACCACCCCGTCCTCGAAGACGAGGTCGAGCGCTTGCCCAGCCGATATTTGTGATGCCGAGACGATCGGCTTGCCCAGCCGGTCGCGCACGACGACGCTGCCACGCTCCAGCCAGCCGCGATGGAGCGTCTCCAGCAACTGGCCAAGTCGGGCCAGATTGGCGCGCTCATGCTCCAGGCTCATTTGCGCCGCGCGCTTGCGCGCCACCATCGCGGTATCGAGCCCCCGCGAGGTCGACGCCCAATGCCGCCTGGCAAGCTCCAGCTGCATTTGCGGTGTGGGGAGGCGGAAGGACAGGGTTCTAAGCGTGGCGGCCTGCCGTTCGGCATAGGCAGGCCAGGAGCGATCCAGGCGCTCTGCGCGGTCATCGAAGCGCTGGCGGGCCGCACTCAGCGCGTTGGTCGGATCGCCCAGCCCGCGCGCCAGTCCTTCCACCCGAACTCGCGCAGTTTCCAATATGCGGTCGAGCACCTGCGTCAACCGTCCAGTCCCATCGGCGATCCGCCGGCGCAGATCAGCACGCACCGGCACGGCCATTTCGGCGGCGGCGGTTGGCGTCGGCGCGCGGCGGTCGGAGGCATAATCGATCAGCGTCGTGTCAGTCTCGTGTCCGACGGCGGAGATCAGCGGAATCGTGCAATTGGCGGCCGCCCGCACAACGATTTCCTCATTGAACGCCATCAGATCCTCGATACTGCCGCCGCCGCGCGCGACGATCAGCAGATCGGGGCGGGGAACCTTGCCACCCGGTGCGATCGCATCGAAGCCGGCAATCGCGGCGGCGATCTGGGCAGCGGCGCCATCGCCCTGGACCACGACCGGCCAGACCAGCACATGGCGCGGGAAGCGTTCAGCCAGCCGATGCAGAATGTCGCGGATCACCGCCCCGGTCGGCGAGGTAACGACGCCGATGACTTCGGGCAGATAGGGCAGCGGCCTTTTGCGCTCGGCGTCGAACAAGCCTTCTTCGGTCAGCCGCCGCCGCCGTTCCTCAATAAGCGCCAACAGGGCGCCGAGGCCCGCGAGTTCGATCGTCTCGACAATGATCTGGTATTTGGAGCGGCCGGGATAGGTCGTGATCTTGCCGGTGGCGATCACCTCCATCCCGTCTTCCAGCGCCACTTTGATGCGGCTCGCCATCTGTTTCCAGCAAGCGGCGTCCAGCACCGCGTCGGCATCCTTCAGCGTGAAATAGAGATGGCCGGAGGCCGCGCGCTTGAACCCCGATATCTCGCCGCGCACCCGCACCCGGGAAAAGGCGCCTTCGACCGTGCGTTGCAGGGCGGTCGATAACTGACCAACGCTGAACTCCGGAACGTTGTGCGCGAAACTCTCTTGCTCGATCGGCTCATTCATGGCGTTCAGCATATTGTGATCGCGGCCGATAACAATATGCTGGGCGTATGAAGCTTCTTGTGATCGGCAGCGGCGGGCGCGAACACGCGCTGTGTTGGAAACTGGCAAAATCGCCTTTGGTGGATCGGCTATATTGCGCACCGGGCAATGCCGGCATTGCCGATGCCGCGACTCTGGTGCCGCTGGCGCAGACCGATATCGACGGGATTGTCGCCTTCGCCGAGGATAACGCGATCGACTTCGTCGTGGTCGGGCCGGAGCAGCCCTTGGTGCTGGGGCTGGTCGACCGGCTGGAGGCAGTGGGCATTCCGGCTTTCGGGCCAAGTGCGGCCGCCGCGCGCCTCGAAGGCTCCAAGGGCTTTATGAAGGATCTCTGCCGCCGCCACGATATTCCAACGGCCCGGTACCGGCGCTTGTCCGATGCGGCCGTGGCCCATCGCTATCTCGACGAGGTGGCGATCCCGGTGGTGATCAAGGCCGATGGTCTGGCCGCCGGCAAGGGCGTCACGGTTGCCACAACTCGTGCGATGGCGGAACAGGCGATTGATGAGGCGTTGCAGGATAACCGCTTCGGTGCAGCCGGTGCCGAGATCGTCATTGAGGAGTTCCTGGAGGGCGAGGAGGTCAGTTTCTTCGTCCTGACCGACGGTGTGGACGCCGCCCCTCTGGCCTCTGCCGCCGATCACAAACGCGCCTTCGACGGCGATCAGGGACCGAATACCGGCGGCATGGGCGCCTTTTCGCCGGCGCCGGCACTGACGCCGGAACTCGAAGCCGACGTTATGACCCGTATCATCCACCCGACGATCCGGGCGATGGCGGCGGCCGGCTGTCCGTTCAAGGGCGTGCTCTATGCCGGGCTGATGCTGACGCCCAACGGGCCGAAACTGATCGAATACAATGTCCGCTTCGGCGATCCAGAATGTCAGGTGCTGATGCTGCGTCTGACATCGGATCTGCTGCCCGTGCTGCTGGCCGCGCGGAACGGGCGCCTGGGTGACGTTCCGATGGAATGGGACGATGGCCACGCGATCAGCGTGGTGATGGCGGCTAAGGGCTATCCGAACGACAAGCTGCAAAGCGGCCCGATTAACGGTCTAGGG
>CAIZEE010000217.1 GCA_903931835.1 uncultured Elstera sp. | reverse complement strand
TGACCAAGTTCTCAGAAGAGCTCGATGTCCTGGATGAGGACAGCGAGCGCTATCAGTTCATCGGCTCGGTGCTGGCCGATGCGCGCCAGCTCGCTTTTGATGGCGAGGGCCGCATCATGCTGCCGCCCGATCTCGCGGAATATGCCGGCATCACCTCAGAAGCAGCCTTCCTCGGGCAGGGCAAGTTCTTCCAGATCCGCGAGCCTGGTTCGGCGCGCGCCCATGTCGAGACGACGCTTGCCAAGCGCAAGGGCGGTCCGGGGCCGGGGGCGACGCCATGAACCACGCGCCCGTGCTGCTGACGGAGGTTCTCGACGGGCTTGCCCCGGCCGATGGCAAACTCTTCGTCGACGGCACGTTTGGGCGGGGTGGCTATACCGAGGCGTTGCTGCGCCAGTCTGCTTGCCGGGTCGTGGCGATCGATCAGGATGCAGACGCGATCGCGGCCGGAGCTGAGCTCGCGAAATCCTACGGCGCGCGCCTGCAACTGATCCAGGGGCGGTTCGGGTCGATGGTCGAGTTGCTGGCTGGGATCGGCATCAGCTCGGTTTCCGGCGTGACGCTCGATCTTGGCGTGTCATCGCCGCAGCTCGATCAGGCGGAGCGTGGCTTCTCCTTCCGATTTGACGGTCCGCTCGACATGCGCATGGGCCAGGTCGGGCCGACCGCCGCCGATATCGTCAATTCGACCGAGGAAAGCGACCTTGCCTCGATCATCTACCGGCTGGGGGAGGAGCGCTACGCCCGTCCCATCGCGCGCGCCATCGTCGCCGCCCGGCAGCGGCGGCCGATCGAGCGCACGCTGGAACTGGCCGAGATCGTGCGCTCGGTCGTGCTGAAGAGCGGCGACAAGATCGATCCGGCGACGCGGACATTTCAGGCACTGCGTCTGCATGTGAACGATGAGATGGGTGAGCTTGATCGCGGCCTCGAAGCAGCTGAGACGCTGCTTGAGCCGGGCGGGCGCCTGGCGATCGTGTCGTTCCACAGCCTCGAAGATCGTCCGGTCAAGAATTTCCTGCGCGCACGCTCCGCAGAGCATGCGGGCTATTCGCGGCATCTGCCGGCGGCGCCCGCGCGTCGGGCCGCGACCTTCCGGTTGATCGGCCGTAATCCGGTCAAGCCGTCGGCAGCCGAACTCGCCGCCAATCCGCGGTCGCGGTCAGCGCGGCTGCGCGTTGCGGAGCGGACCGATGCCGCGATCGGCGGTGCCCCATGATGCCGCGTCTGTTCCTGGTATGGTTGCTGCTGGCATCGACCGTCGGCTGGCTGGTCTACCAGATGAAATACGATGTGCAGGCGCGCGAAGCGACGCTGCTCCGGATCAATCGGGAGATCGTCGACGAGCAGGAAGCGACGCATGTCCTGTATGCGGAATGGGCCTATGTGAACGGGCCAAAGCATATCGAGCAGCTAGCGCGGCTGTCGGCACCTCTGGTCCCGTTGCGCAATCGCCAGATCGTCGATCTGGGGCGGATCCCCATGCGCGACGACCCGACGCCGCCGGAAGCGCCGACCGCACCGCGCGCCGCACCTGTCTTGCCGCAGGTTGACCTCGACGAGGATGAGGCGACGAGAGGGCTGCCGCAGGACGAAGTCGATACGGCGCCGGCCGCTGCTCCTGGGCCGGCGGCCTTGCTGATGGTGCGCGGCAAGACCTCGCAGAACGTGGCGGTGCCGCATGACCACTGATCCGGTCGCAGAGCACCTGCTGACGCATCGGCGCTGGATGCCGTCTTTGCCGTTCCGCGCCCTAACCGTGTCCGACGGGCATCGCAACCCGATCGAGGTCGGGCATAACCGGTTGGTCGTTACCGCTTTGCTGTTCGGTGCGGCGTTCCTTGTGATCTCGGCCCGGCTGGTTGAGGTGACGCTGTTGGGTGCGCCGGTTGAACTCCATCTGACTCATGCGCCCCACGCCTATCAAGCGGCGCGCGCCGATATTCTGGACCGCAATGGCGTGCTGCTCGCGACCTCGCTTGCCACCGAGTCGGTCTATGCTGAGCCAAAGAAGGTGCTGAACCCGAAGGACGCGGCGCATCGGCTCGCCTCGGTTCTGCCCGACGTCAAGGAAGAGACGATTTTGGCCCGGCTCGTGTCCGAGAAGGGCTTTGTCTATATCCGCCGCAACATCACGCCGCGCCAGGAATGGGACGTCAACCGTCTCGGCATCCCCGGCATCTCGTTCCAGCGCGAGGATCGCCGGATCTACCCGCAAGGGCCGGAACTGGCGCATGTGCTGGGCTTCAGCGATGTCGACAATCATGGATTAGCCGGCGTCGAGAAATATTACGACACCCAACTTCGTGGCGGGACCGACCCGGTCGAGCTGTCGATCGATATCCGCATCCAGCACATTGTCCGCGACGAGGTCATGGCGGCGATGGCGGAGTTCCAGGCGATCGGCGGTGCCGGCATGGTGATGGATTCGCGCACCGGCGAAATCCTGTCGATGGTCTCGCTGCCCGATTTCGATCCGAACGACCCGGGCGATGCGCCTGACGACGCCAGGTTCAACCGCGACACGCTCGGCGTCTATGAAATGGGCTCGACCTTTAAGATCTTCACGCTGGCGATGGCGCTTGATGCCGGTACTACGACGATGACTGGCGGCTATGACGCGTCGCACCCGATCCAGATCGACCGGTTCACCATCAAGGACGACCATGCACAGAATCGCTGGCTGTCGACGCCGGAGATTTTCATTCATTCGTCCAATATCGGCGCTGCTAAGATGGCGCTGGATGTGGGGGCAACCGGCCAGCATCAATTCCTCGACAAACTCGGCCTGCTGCACACGCCCAGCTTCCAGATTCCGGAACTTGGCCATCCGCATATCCCGATGCCGTGGCGGCCGATCAACGTCATGACCGTGGCGTTCGGCCACGGCGTGTCGGTCAGCGCGCTTCAGACGCTGACAGCGGCCAACGCCGTGCTGAATGGCGGCATTCTGATCCCGGCGACGTTGCAGAAGCGCGAATCAAGTCAGGCTGTGGCCGGTCCGCAGGTGATCAGCTTCAAGACCAGCCAGCTGATGCGCAAGCTGATGCGCCTCAATGTCGAGGCCGGCACCGGTCGCAAGGGTGATGTCGACGGCTATCTGGTCGGCGCGAAGACCGGCACGGCGGAAAAGACCGGTGTTGGCGGGTATAAGCACAAGGCGCTGCTGTCGTCCTTCCTCTCGGTTTTCCCGATCAACGACCCGCGCTATCTGGTGCTGGTCATTCTGGATGAGCCAAAGGGCAATAAAGAGACCTTCGGCCATGCCACGGCCGCCTGGGTCTCAGCGCCGGCTGCCGCCGCGATCATCAGCCGCGCCGGACCGATCTTGGGCGTGCCCGCAGTCGACCAGGATTCCCCGGAAATCCGCCGCGCCATCGCTATTGACCAGCCGCAAGGAGCACCCCGTGTTGCGGTTGAGTAGGCTGATCGACGATCTGGCGGTGGCTCCGCCCAATGCCGGCGATCTGGAGATCGATGCGCTGTCGGCCGATTCGCGCGCGATCAAGCCTGGCACATTATTCGCCGCATTGCCCGGCTCCCGTCAGGATGGTCGGCGCTTCATTGAGGATGCGATCGGGCGTGGCGCTGTCGCCGTATTGGCGTCGCCCGGGACCGAGGCTTCGGTGCCGGTTATCGCCAGCGACGAGCCGAGGCAAACCCTGGCGCTGCTCGCCGCCCGTTTTTATGGCGAGCAACCCTCGACCGTTGTCGCGGTGACCGGTACGAACGGCAAAACCTCCGTCGCGTCGTTCGCGCGTCAGATATGGATTGATGCGGGGCATAAGGCCGCCTCGCTCGGCACGCTTGGCCTAATCGCGACAGGTTTCCCCAATGAACCGTCGCTGACGACGCCCGACCCGATCACGCTGCATCAAACATTGGCGCGGCTGAAGCAGGCCCATATCGATCGGCTGGCGATCGAAGCCTCATCGCATGGGTTGGAGCAATACCGGCTCGATGGTGTCCAACTGGCCGCTGGCGGCTTTACCAATCTGACCCGCGATCACCTCGACTATCACGGCACGATGGAGGCTTATTTCGCGGCAAAATCGCAGCTTTTCAGCCGCGTTCTGCCGGCCGGCGCTGTCGCCGTCCTCAATCTCGCCTCGCCTTATGCGGGTGAACTCTATGCCATCGCGATTCAGCGTCGCCTGGGCATCATCACCTATGGTAGTCCCGACGCTGATATCTCGGTCATCGATGGTCATGCGGATGAGGGCGGGCATGATCTGCAGATCAGCGTGTTCGGCCGGCGGCATGATGTACGGCTCAATCTGGCCGGCGATTTCCAGGTCGATAATGCCCTGTGTGCGCTGGGTCTGGTGCTGGGCAGCGGTGCCGACGAAGGGCGGTCGGTTGGGGCCTTGGCGGAGCTGCAGGGCGCACCCGGACGGATGCAGCGCGTCGCGACTTCCGGCGCCGGCGCGCCGGTTTTCGTCGACTATGCGCATACGCCGGACGCACTCGAAACCGTGCTGCGCGCCTTCCGCCGGCATACCACGGGCAAGCTGGTCGTGGTGTTTGGCTGCGGCGGCGATCGTGATCCCGGAAAGCGCCCGCTGATGGGCGAGATCGCCACGCGCCTCGCCGATTTGGCGATCCTGACCGATGACAACCCACGCAGCGAACAACCAGCACAGATCCGCAAAGACGTGCTGGCCGGGTGTGTCGGCCGGCACGTGGTCGAGATCGGCGATCGCGCTGCCGCCATTGATGCGGCTGTTGCCGGGCTCGCCTCCGGCGATTTACTCGTCATCGCCGGCAAGGGCCATGAGCAAGGGCAGATCGTCGGATCGGCCGTCCTGCCCTTCGATGATGCCGAGGTCGCGCGGCTCGCAGTCGCCAAATCTGACGGTGTGGCATGAACGCCGAACCGCTCTGGACCAATAGCACGGCCGCGCTCGCGACTGGCGGGACTGCGTGCGGCGCTTGGGCTGCCACCGGCGTTGCGATCGACAGCCGCGCCATTGCGCCGGGCGACCTCTACGTGGCGCTTCGTGGTCCGCATTTCGACGGGCATGATTTTGTGACCTCGGCGCTGGCGCAGGGGGCGGCAGCGGCGATGGTTCGTCAGATATCGCCGCAGGTGGCTGATACCGCGCCGCTGCTGATGGTGCCCGATACGATGGGCGGGCTGGAGAAACTGGCCGTCGCCGCGCGCGCCCGCTCGACCGCCAAGACCATCGCGGTTACGGGAAGCGTCGGTAAGACCGGAACCAAGGACGCTTTGGCTTTCGTGCTCAGCCGGCAGGGCGAGACGGCAGCGAGCGTCGGCAATCTCAACAACCATATCGGCGTGCCGCTCAGCCTCGCTCGGCTGCCGGTCAGCGCCAAATTCGCGGTCTTTGAACTGGGCATGAACCATCCGGGCGAGATCAGCCCGCTCGCGCGCATGGTTCGCCCCGATGTCGCGATCATCACGACCGTGACCTCCGCACATCTCGAATTCTTTGCCGATGAGGCTGCGATCGCCGATGAGAAGGCGACCATCATGGATGGGCTCACCGAAGACGGCACGATCATTCTCAGCCGCGACAACGCGCATTTCGACCGGCTGGCCGAGTACGCGAAGAGCCGCGGCATCCGCAACATCGTCAGCTTCGGGACGCATCATCTGGCGGATATCCAGTTGATCGCGTCGGAAATGGAATACGGCGTTAACGAGGTTGTCGCTTTGTTTGATGGCCGCAAGCTTGCCTATCGCCTCGGCATGCCGGGCCGTCATTCCGCCCTCAACAGCCTGGCGGTGCTGGCCGCCGTGGTTGCGGTAGGTGGCGATCTCGCTGCGGCCGCTGCCGCCATGATCGATGTCCTGCCGCCAAAGGGGCGCGGCCGGATGTCGGAGGTCGAAGTCGGCACGGCGAGCATTACGGTGATCGACGATAGCTACAATGCCAGTCCCGCTGCGGTTCGCGCGGCACTCGCGACACTCGCCATGATGGTACCGGACGGCAAGGGTCGGCTCATCGCCGTGCTGGGCGACATGCTGGAGCTTGGGGTGAACGCGCCCGCACTCCACGCCGAACTGGCCGAAGCCGTGAACGGGCAGGACATCAATCTGGTCTTCACCTGTGGTCCGCTGATGCGGCATCTCCATGACGCCCTGCCGCCAGGTCGCCGGGGCGGACATAAGCCGGATTCCGCGTCGCTTATCCCGCTGCTCCGGGAAAACTTGCGCTCGGGCGACATCGTCATGGTGAAGGGATCGCTCGGCTCGCGCATGGGGCTGATCGTGCAGGATTTGACGGGGGAGACGGCCTGATGTTCTTCAACCTGCTCTACCCGCTGGCCGATTTCTTCGAACCGTTCAACCTGTTCCGTTACCTGACCTTCCGGACTGGCGGGGCGGTGCTGACCTCGCTGATCATCAGCTTCCTGATCGGGCCATCCCTGATCGCCTGGCTGAAGCGCAAGCAGGGGCAGGGCCAGCCGATCCGCGATGATGGGCCGGAATCTCATATCCTGACCAAGAAGGGCACGCCCACGATGGGCGGGTTCCTGATCCTCACCGCCATGAGCATCTCCACACTGCTCTGGGCCGATGTTACCTCGACCTATGTCTGGGCGGTGCTGCTGGTGACGGTCGGGTATGGCGCGATCGGCTTTGCCGATGACTTCCTGAAGGTCAGCAAGCGCAATACCAAGGGCGTGCCCGGCCGTCTCAAGCTGGTGGCGGAGATCGCGATCGGGCTCATCGCTGTCGTCTGGGTCATGGCGATGACGCGTGAGCCGCTATCGACCAGCCTCGCTGTGCCGTTCTTCAAGACGGCGATTTTCGATATCGGCATCATGTTCGCGCCGCTCGCCGTCTTCGTTGTGGTCGGTGCTGGCAATGCGGTGAACCTGACAGACGGCCTGGATGGACTTGCGATCGTCCCGGTGATGATCGCGGCGGCGTGTTTCGCACTGATCTCCTATCTCGTCGGCAATATCGTCTTCGCGAATTATCTCCAGGTTCTCCATGTGCCGGGTTCCGGCGAGATCGCAGTGGTTTGCGGCGCGCTGTGCGGGTCCAGCCTTGGCTTCCTGTGGTTCAATGCACCACCCGCCCGCGTTTTCATGGGCGATACCGGGTCGCTGTCGATGGGCGGCGCACTTGGCATGATTGCGGTCATCACCAAGCACGAGATCGTGCTCGCCATTATCGGCGGGTTGTTCGTGCTGGAGACGGTCTCGGTGATCGTTCAGGTCGCCTCGTTCAAGCTGACCGGTAAGCGCGTCTTCCGCATGGCGCCGCTGCACCATCACTTCGAAAAGAAGGGCTGGGCGGAGCCGACCATCGTTATCCGTTTCTGGATCATCGCCTCGATACTGGCGCTGGTCGGCCTGTCGACGCTGAAGTTGAGGTAGAAAGATGATCGACCTCTCCTTCCTCCCTGATGCTCCGGTTGCCGTGCTAGGCCTTGGCAAATCCGGTCTTGCGACCGCGCAAGCGCTCGCCGCATCCGGCGTTGACGCCTGGCCGTGGGACGATCAGCCGGCCAAGCGCGCGGAGGCCGAGGCGCTCGGCCTGACCTTGGTCGACCTCAACGCCTGCGACTGGTCGCTGCCGCAGGCGCTGGTGCTGAGCCCCGGCATTCCGCATCGCTTCCCGGCACCCCATCCGATCACCGTGGCGGCAACCGATGCCGATTGCCCGATCATCAGCGATATCGAGTTGCTGGGGATGGGCGAGCCGCAAGCGACTTTTATCGGGATTACCGGCACCAACGGCAAATCAACGACGACGGCCTTGCTGGGGCATATCCTCAAAACCGCCGGCAAACCGGTCGAAATTGGCGGGAATCTTGGCATCGCGGCCTTGTCCTTGGAGCCGCTGGGCGAAGACGGCACCTATGTGCTCGAGCTGTCGTCGTACCAGCTTGAGCTGACTTACACCGTCGCCTTTGACGTCGCCGTCCTGCTGAACATCACGCCGGACCATCTCGACCGCCATGGCGGCATGGATGGCTACATCACCGCCAAGCGCCGGATCTTCAACGCGCAGAATATGGATGACGCGTCGGTGGTCGGCATCGACGATGAGCCGAGCGCTGAGATTGCCAAGTCGCTGATGGCGAAGGGCCGCAAAATCGTCCCGATCTCGGTCAAGACGGAGCCCGCAGGCGGCGTCTTTGTGCGCGATTTCATTCTGTACGACGCGATGGATGGTGAGGCGAAGCCGGTTGTCGATCTGCGCCGCGCCGCCAATCTGCCGGGTCTGCATAATGCCCAGAACGCAGCGGCGGCTTTTGCCGCGGCACGGCTTGCCGGGGTTCCGACTCACCAGATCGTTGATGCGATGGTCAGCTTTGCCGGGCTGGCGCATCGTCAAGAGGCGATCGCGACCATCAACGGTGTTCGCTTCATCAACGACAGCAAGGCGACCAATGCCGATGCGGCGCAATGGGCGCTTGGTTGCTACGACCAGGTTCACTGGATCGCCGGCGGCGTCGCCAAATCGGGCGGCATCGCCGATCTCGCCCCGTATTTCCCGCATATCGCCAAGGCGTATCTGATCGGCGAGGCGGCTGCCAGTTTTGCCGAGACGCTCGGGGCCGTGCCGCATGTCATGGCGGGTGACCTTGGCCGTGCCGTCAGCGCCGCCTTTGCCGATGCGAGGCCCGGCTCCGTCGTCCTGTTATCACCGGCGGCGGCGTCGTTCGATCAATATTCGGGGTTTGAGGCGAGGGGCGATCATTTCCGCCGCCTGGTTCTGGACCTCGCCCAGGCGGAGGTGCGGTCATGAGCAGTTTTGCGCGCACCGATACCAGCCTGGTGGGACGTTGGTGGTGGACTGTCGACCGTTGGACGCTGGCGGCACTCGCCGCGATCATCGGCATCGGCGCTGTCCTGATGCTGGCTGCATCGCCTGCGGTGGCACACCGTATCGGCCTCGACAATTTCCATTTCGTCAAACGGCAGCTGATGCTGATGCCGTTTGCCATCGGCACCATGATCGTCGTGTCCTTGGCGCCGCCCAAAGTGATCCGCCGCATCGCCGTGATCGGCTTCCTGATCTGCCTCGTCGCCATGCCGATGACGCTGATGTATCCGGAGATCAAGGGGGCGCGGCGCTGGCTGTCGCTGCCCGGCATGTCGCTGCAGCCATCCGAATTCCTGAAGCCCTGCTTTGCCGTGGTGGCCGCCTGGATGTTCTCCGAGCAGCGCAAGAATAACGGCTTTCCGGGCTATCTGATCGCCGCCGCCCTGTATGGGCTGGTCGTCGTCATGCTGATGGCGCAGCCCGATCTCGGCATGACCGTCGTCGTGTCGGTGATCTGGTTCGCCGAGTTCTTTCTGGCCGGGCTGCCGATGATGTTCGTGGCATTGGGTGCGCTGATGGCGCCGCTCGGCATTGTCGCCGCCTATTTCCTGTTCCCGCATGTTGCGAGCCGTATCGACCGCTTCCTCGATCCGGCCTCGGGCGACAGCTATCAGGTTGAGCGCGGGCTGGAGGCGTTCTCCAATGGCGGGTTATGGGGAAGGGGACCGGGCGAGGGCACGATCAAGTCGATGATCCCCGACGCCCATGCCGATTTCATCTTCGCCGTGGCGGGCGAGGAATTCGGGCTGATCACCTGCCTGATCATCGTCTCGCTGTTCGGCTTCATCGTCACGCGCGGCTTCAGCCGGCTACTGCAGGAAACCAATCTATTCATCCTGCTGGCCGGGACCGGTCTGCTGGTCCAGTTCGGGCTGCAGGCGATTATCAACATGGCATCCTCGCTGCATCTCATGCCGACCAAGGGCATGACCCTGCCGTTCATCAGCTATGGCGGGTCCTCGCTGCTAGCGCTCGGCCTCGGCATGGGCATGCTGCTCGGCCTGACGCGCCGACGCTTTGGCGGGCCGCAGCTATGATGACACCGCTCTTCGTCCTCGCGGCCGGCGGCACCGGCGGCCATATGTTCCCGGCAGAAGCGCTGGCGAGCGAGCTGCGCGCGCGTGGCTATCGCGTGGCGCTGGTCACTGATCGGCGCGGCCGCAGCTTTGACGGACATATGAGCGACGTAGCCGTTCACCGCATCCATGCCGCCTCGGTCATGGGCCGGGGCATCTTCAAGCGCATCCGTGCGCTGGCGACCATTGCGCTCGGCCTGGTCGAGGCCGGCTGGCTGTTACGCCGGCTCAGGCCCGCCGTTGTCGTCGGCTTTGGCGGCTATCCTTCGGTGCCGACCTTGCTGGCCGCCAGCCTTACTAAAGTGCCGATCGTGGTGCATGAGCAGAACGCCGTACTCGGCCGTGCCAACCGGGCTCTCGCTCCACGCGCCGCCGTCATCGCCACGTCGTTTGCTGAAACCGAGGCGATTGCTCCTGGTGACCGCGCCAAGGTGGCGCATACCGGCAATCCGGTGCGGGCGCAGGTTTTGGACCTTGCGACCCATGTTTACGAGGCGCCCGCTGCCGACGCTGCGCTGCATATGGTCGTCACTGGCGGCAGCCAGGGCGCGCGCGTCTTTGCCGATGTCGTTCCCTCCGCGGTCGCCAGCCTGCCCAAGGACATGCGCGACCGTCTGCGCATCACCCAGCAATGTCGGCCAGAGGATATGGAGCGGTCGGCCCAGGTCTATCATGACGCCGAGGTGGTCGCGGACCTCGCACCGTTCTTTGCCGATATCGCCCGCCGGCTGAAAACAGCGCATCTCGTCATCTGCCGCGCCGGCGCTTCGACCCTGGCCGAGCTTACCGTTGCCGGCCTGCCCTCCATTTTGGTGCCCTTGCCGGGTGCGATCGACGATCACCAGACGATCAACGCCTTGCCGCTGATCGCCGCCGGGGCCGGCTGGCTGATGGCGCAGGATGAATTCAATCCGTCCAGCCTGGCCCGCCGCCTGTTCACGCTGATGCGGGAGCCAGCCACGCTGGAGGCAGCGAGCGTCGCCGCCCGCCGCCTGTCGATTGTCGATGCGGCCGAACGCCTGGCCGATGTGGTTGAGCGTCTCGGCTTGCCCGGCCGTACGTCCGTGACCGTGGGAGAGCCGGCATGAGAGCGCTGCCCCTCACCATTGGCACGATCCATTTCATCGGCATTGGCGGCATTGGCATGTCCGGCATTGCCGAAGTGCTGCATGTGCTGGGTTATGCCGTGCAGGGCAGTGATATCGCCGACAGCGCGAATGTGAAGCGCCTGCGTGCCCAGGGTATTCGCGTGGCGGTGGGGCATGATGCCGCCAATCTGGGTGACGCGCAGGTGGTGGTTACCTCCACCGCGGTAAAGGCGGACAACCCGGAAGTGGTGGCGGCGCGCCAAAATCTCATTCCGGTGGTGCGGCGGGCGGAAATGCTGGCCGAATTGATGCGGTTGCGCTGGAGCGTTGCCGTGGCCGGCACGCATGGCAAAACCACCACCACCAGCCTGATCGCGGCGGTGCTGGAAGCGGCAAAGCTGGACCCCACCGTGATCAATGGTGGCATTATCGAGGCCTACGGCACCAACACCCG
>CAIZEE010000216.1 GCA_903931835.1 uncultured Elstera sp. | reverse complement strand
TCGTCGGTGGAGAAGGGGCTGGGCGTGGTCGTCAGGCCTGCAGCTCTGGCAGGTCGCACGAAACTTGCTCCCGCCACGCCGAGGGCGCCGGCTCCAGCCAGAAACCGCCGTCGATCGACATACAGGTTTTGCGGCGTTATTTCCGATGACCTGATATCGTCCGGTTTCCTGATCAGCATCCCGATTTCTCCAACTGCGTTCGCCGGTGACTACCTGTGAAAGCGTTCGGCCACCGCCACCGGATGGTTACAGCAACCCGGCTGCGATATTGATGCTGAGCGCCAATACGCCGGTATTGAAGAAGAATGATAAGACGCCGTGAAACAGGCACAGGCGCCGTATCTCACGCGATGTTATCTGAACGTCAGACACCTGGCAGGTCATACCGACAACCAGCGAGAAATACAGGAAGTCGTTGTAATCCGGCTCCTTTTCCTCGGGGAACGCAAGGCCCCAGGCAGGACGGTCAGGCGGAGCGCCAACGCCGTAAAACTCATGGGCGTAATGCAGCGCGAATATCGTGTGTACCAGGAACCATGAGATGAGGATGGTGGCGCCGCCCAGTGCTACCGGTGCCGCAATGGCGCCGCCGGCCTTGCCCTCATGGAGCAGGCCGACGATGGCGACCAGACTGGTGACACAGGCGGTCACCAGCATGATCAGGATGACCCATCGGCTTTCGTCCTGCATGTTCGCGCGTTTCTCGATCGCCTGCTTGGACGCCCGCAACATCATTCGCCAGGCCAGCGCCAGATAGCACAAGCCGCCTGCGTCCCAGGCCGATAACAGGCGCATCGAGCTTGGGATGAGATAACCGAAGCTGAAGAACGCGACGATTCCAACGCCGAGCGAGATGACCATGCGCGGTCTCGCTTGGAGGTTTTGCTCTAGCAACCGCCACATGGGCACAACGCTCCTCAATCGCGACAAAGGTTCTGAGGTTGCAAAGACCCGGGGCGGCGCCAAGGTTCGCAACCGGTTTGGAATCTGTCGCTTTTGTAATCAAACGGCAGGGTTAAAACCAAGCGATCGATCTTAGATATATCCCGAGCTTACAGAAAGCGCCCGGCAATTCGCCGGTGGGTTTGAAGCAAACGGGAGCACGATCATGGCAGAAAAGACGAGTGGTTCTGGTGTAGCCCGCAGCCCGAAAGCGGGCGCGTTGCGTAAATTTCTGATATCGGCGAGCACGGCGGCATTGGTGATTGGCGCCACCGCGATCGCCACATCCCCGGCTATGGCCGCAGGCTCGCCCGAGAGTTTTGCGCCGCTGGTCGACAAGGTTAAGGATGCTGTCGTCAACATCTCCTCTTCTGGCGCCAATGTAGGTGAGGATGAGGACGCCGACAGTGACCAGGACGCGCCCGGGCAGCAGATGCCGGCACTGCCGCCAGGCTCGCCGCTTGAGCAGCTTTTCAAGGGAATGCGCCCGCAACAGGCTATACCGCATAAGGCGACCTCGCTTGGCTCCGGCTTCATCGTCGACCCAAGCGGCTTCGTCGTCACCAATAACCATGTCGTGAAGAACGGTACGGACATCAAAGTGACGCTGGCTGACGGCACAGTCCTGCCGGCGAAATTGATCGGCAATGACGAGCGTACGGATCTGGCGGTGCTGAAGGTGGAGGCGGGCAAACCCCTGCCGGCGGTAGCCTTCGGCAGCAGTGCGAAGGAAAGGGTCGGCGATTGGGTCTTGGCCGTCGGCAACCCCTTTGGCCTTGGCGGGTCGGTCACGGCCGGCATTGTTTCGGCGTCTGGCCGTGACATCCATGCCGGACCTTATGACGACTTCCTGCAGATCGATGCGGCGATCAACCGCGGCAACTCCGGTGGCCCGACCTTCAACATGAATGGCGAGGTGATCGGCGTGAATACCGCCATCCTGAGCCCGAGCGGTGGCAGCGTTGGTATCGGCTTTGCCATTCCGTCCGATATCGTGAAGCCGGTGGTGGCGCAGCTTGAGCAGCACGGCAATGTCAGGCGCGGCTGGCTCGGCGTCGCCATTCAGGCGATCACGCCCGACATGGCGGAAGCGCTCGGACTTAACAACGTCAAGGGAGCCCTGGTGTCGTCGGTAACGCCGGATAGCCCGGCGGCGAAGGCCGGAGTGAAGACGGGAGACGTGATCTTGAGCTTCGATGACAAGCCGGTTGCCGGCTTGCGCGATCTGACGATGGCTGTCGCGGATACGCCGATTGGCAGCGTCGGCACGCTTCAGGTCAAACGCGGCACGGAAAACCTGACGTTGAAGGCGACGGTTGCGGAGCTCAAGGACGAGCCGAAGCTGGCCTCCAACGACGCGTCGACAGGTGCCGCCGATACCACACAGACGACCTCGTTGGGCGTCCGTGTGGCCGGGCTCGACAATCAGACGCGCAAACATTTCCACGTCCCTAAGGAGGTGTCTGGCGTGGTTATCGTCGCGATCAATCCGAATGGTGTCGCGGCGGAGCGGGGTATGGAGGTTGGTGACGTCATCGAGCGTGTCAATGAGCTGCAGATCAAATCACCGGCCGATCTGACGCTGGGCATCAAGCAGGTAACCGGCTCAGGTAAAAAGGCCCTGGCGTTGCTGGTCAATCGTCAGGGGAGCGAGCAGTTCGTCGCGGTCCAGCTCGGTAACTCCTAAAGGGGAAGCTTCACTAGGACTCGCAGCCCGTTCTTGGGTGAGAGTCCTAGTGAGATCTCGCCGCCATGCGACAGGATGACGTCGCGCGCCAGGGCCAATCCGAGACCAAGTCCACCAGTTTCCTGATTGCGCGACGTCTCCAGCCGCACGAACGGCTTGAACACTTCTTCGCGCTTTTCAGGCGGAATGCCGGGGCCGTTATCGTCGAAGGTTATGTGGACCTGGTCGTTCTGTTTTGTTGCAATGATGCTGAGTTCGGTGGCGTAGCGCGCGGCGTTGCTGACCAGATTATCGAAGCAGCGCCGTATCGCTTGCGGGCGCAATGCCACATCCATCCCGCTGGTGACGTTTAATGTCACCTCCAGCCGTGATCGCCTGGCGCCGACAGCGATATCTTCCAGCAGTTGCGTGAGATCGGTCAGGCTGGCTTGTTCCTCACCCTCGCCGCGAATGAAGTCGAGATAGCTGCCGACCATCCTTTCCATATCCGCCACATCCGATTTCAGCCCATCGACCAGCGTGCTGTCGGGCAGCATTTCGAGTTCCAGCTTCATCCGGGTGAGGGGGGTTCTAAGATCATGGCTGGCGGCGGACAGCATGTCGGTTCGTTGCGAGATGAATCGGCGCAGACGTTCGCGCATCGCGATGAAGGCGGCTGCGGCCTGCCGGATTTCGGTCGCGCCCGCAGGCGAGAAATCGTCGACATCTCGCCCCTTGCCGAAGGCTGCTGCTGCGGCGGCGAGGCGGCGGATCGGCCGGACCTGATTGCGCAGAAACTGTGCCGCGATCAACAGGAAGATCAGCGACGTTCCCGCCATCCATAAGAACAGCGAATAGGATGTGCCGATGAACAGCCGTTCAGTCGGTACCCGCACATTGAGCACCTGATTGGTCAACTGGATGTCGATCACCACGTCGCGCGGATGGGTCCAGACATCCAGCCGGTACGGCCGGCCGACCTGTTCGACAATGGCGCCGGCCAGCACCTTCTCCAGAATGCCAGATGTGTCCTGCAGGCGCATCGGCGCTATGTGCCCCGCCTGGATCAGGCGGTAGCGAAAGCCGTCGGCGGCAACGAGGGTCGCCAGCAGGCGTTCGCGATCGACGCCGGGCGGATAATCTTCAATCGCGCTGACCATCACGGCGAGGTCGCCCGCGACCCCGGACGCAAGGCGACGGGTCACGGTTTCCCAGAGTCGGCCATAAAACATGAACGCGACGACAATCTGCACAAGCACCAGCGGCACGACGATCATGATCAGCGTGCGGGCGAAGATCGTTCGCGGCATGTAGTTGCGTAGGCTCGGCATCACCGCAGCAGTTTCTCCATTTGGCCTCGATAAGCGCAACCGGGCAGGCGGGATGTTGGGATATTTAACGATCTAATCAATAGAGCATAGACGTGACGAGATTGTTCTTTGAATCAAATGGTGTTGTCTAGCATGGCTCATTTTTGACTTTAACGTCTCCAAACGCTTTTGCGCCAAAAAAGACTGGCCGCCCGGAAAAATATTCCGATTTGGGGGCAGATTAAGGCGTTTCCGCTCGTATCCATTGTCAGTAGGTGAATAATTGAGGGTATTTTCGATGATACGACTGGAATGGTCGGATTTGCTCGTAGCGAGCGTCATGGCTATCGTGTTCGGCTGCTTCTCCCTCGCGACCGTCGTCGAGGTTTTCTACTAGGTAGAACACTCTTGGTCTGGCTTCCAAAGCTTCCTATATGTGGGGTGTAATGCGCTGACATATGGGGCTATATCGATATGAGCACAGATCACAAACACGCCATGCTGCATCACACCAAGAATACCCTGTCCGAGAATATTCGGGCGCGGTCGGTGCAGACCCTGAATAACCATCTCTCCTCGGCAATTGACCTGCATTCGCAGATCAAGCAAGCGCATTGGAACGTTCGCGGTCCGAATTTCATCGCGATCCATGAGCTTTTCGATGAAGTTGCGACCGAGGTTCTGACCTATGTCGATGAGCTGGCGGAGCGGACCGCCGCACTCGGCGGCACGGCGCATGGCACCGTTCAGGTTGCAGCCAAGAATTCGTTCCTGGTGCCCTATCCCTGGGGTATCGCTGACGAAACCCATCACGTTGACGCTGTCTCATCGGCGCTGGCGGCCTTTGGCCAATCGGCCCGCGGCGCGATCGACGAGACCGCCGGGTTCGGCGATGCCGATACGGCCGATCTGTTCACCGGCATTTCGCGCGGGCTCGACCAGTTATTGTGGAAGGTCGAGGCGCATCGCAAGGTTCCGCCGAGCTAATTGCACAAGAGCAGGGGGTGACCGAGGCGTTAAAAGTCTCGGTTAGCCCCGCTTAACGCCCGCAAGTTAATCCTCGATCCAGCCATCTTCGCCGGCGTGACGGAAAAAACAGGTTGGTTGGCCGGTGTGGCAGGCCGCTCCGGTTTGCTGCACCGTCATCAAAATAGTATCGCCGTCGCAATCGATCTTCAGGCCGATAACGCGTTGCACATGGCCGGATTCTTCGCCCTTGCGCCACAGACGTCCACGTGAGCGCGACCAGTAGCAGGCGAACCCGGTCTTCACCGTCTCTTCCAGCGCTTCGCGGTTCATCCAGGCCAGCATGAGCACCTCGCCCGTGCCCTCACGTTGAGCGATCGCCGGCACCAACCCGTCGGAGTTGAAGGCGACCGCGTCGATCAGAGCGCTCGATTTGCCGGTTGCCATGATGTCGCTTAAGCCTCCGAAACGCGGGTTAGCCGGTCGAACCCTTGAGCGAGATCGTCAATCAGATCGTCGACGTCCTCCAAACCGGCATGAATCCTCAACAATTGGCCTTCTTCGCGCCAAGGCTTGGCAATGCGGATTGATCCTGGGTGCGTAGGCAGCAGAAGGCTCTCATACCCGCCCCAGCTATAGCCGACACCGAACAGCTTCAATCCATCGATCAGCGCGGCCAAGCCGTCACGCGGGCATGGCTTGATGAGGACCGCGAATAGCCCGCTGGCGCCCTTGAAGTCGCGCCGCCACAATGCGTGGCCTGGATCCCCCGGCAGGCCTGGATGAAGGACGCGAACGACCTCGCTGCGCCCCTGCAGGTATTGCGCAAGTTTAAGGCCGGTTTCTTGATGGCGGGCCAAGCGCACGCTCATGGTACGAAAGCCGCGCAAGGCGAGATAGCAATCATCAGGCGCGGTCGAAAAGCCAAGTTCCTGTACGGCGGCTTGGAGCACCCGGCGTTCGCTGGCGGGAAACGCCAACGTGCCGATCATCGCGTCGGAATGGCCGACCAGATACTTGGTTCCAGCCGATATCGAAACGTCGACGCCATGGTCGAGGGGGCGGAAATACAGGGGCGTCGCCCAAGTATTATCCATCGCGACCTTCACGCCGCGAGCATGTGCGGCCGCAACGATCGCCGGAACATCCTGGATTTCAAATGTCAGCGAACCAGGCGATTCGCACAGAATCAATTTTGTATTGGGCTGGATCAGGTCGGCGATCGCGCCACCAATCAGCGGATCGTAGTAGCGTACTGCCACACCCATCCGTTTAAGCAATCCATTGGCTAGGCGTCTGACTGGTCCATAGGCGCTGTCGGTGACCAGAATATCGTCGCCATTCTGGACATAGGCAATCAGCGCGACTGCTACGGCCGCCATGCCGGAGGGCAGAATTAACGCGCCGTCGCCGCCTTCAAGCGCCGTCACCGCCTCCTCAAGCGCAAAATGTGTAGGCGTGCCGGCACGGCCGTAGACCGGCCGGGGATGGCGCCCCTGGTCCGCTGCCTCGAATGCGTCGAGAGTGGGGAACAGAATGGTCGATGCGTGATAGACTGGCGGGTTGACGATGCCTGAGTGATTGGCCGAATCGCGTCCGGCATGCGCCAGCCTCGTCTCCGGCTTCAATCTCGACAAATCCTTAGTCATTACAAATCCTCGGGCTTGCGCTCAGCGCCTAACATAAAATGCGTCGCTCCAGCTTGGATGCCAAGTCGAGACGGTTGCCACGCGGCAGAACCCCGACTCGGCCATAAGCTGGTCGATTTCCTCTACTTGCCCGCAGCCGATATAAAGTTCATCGAACGAGACTTCGAGGACTATTGCGTCGAATTGCGGCAAGGTCACGTATGCGCCCCGCAGGGCTAGCAGCTCAGCGCCCTGAATATCGCACACCATGACATTGGCGGCGGCAATCGGGTGGTTTTCATTGTGCCATTCGACCAACAGGCTATCGAGCATCCGGCCTGGCACTTCTATTATACCACGCTCTACCGTCACCGGAATCAAACGCGCCAACGCGCCGATCGGCAGGACAGAGCTGCTTTCGTCATCGCCGCTCACATGCAGGGTGACGGGGCCATCGCGTTCAATGATCGCCGCATGAATCGGAAAGACGTTCGGGTCGCCTGAAACCTTGGCTACAAGACGCTCGTAGATATCCGGGTGGGCCTCGATGAAAGCGATCGGGAAGGCCCCAATCGTTCGGTACGACGCTAATTCTTCGCCTTCATGGGCGCCAAGATGGATCAAACCGGCTATCTCGATGCCAAACCGCGAACACAATCCTGCGAGATTGAGTTGGCGATGTTCAGAGAAGAGCAGCAGATTAGCCACCCGCTTGTGGAGCGCCAGATACCATGGGTAATCAAGCCCATCGTTCCAGGACGTAAATTCACCAATCTGGCCGCCGTCTCCGGTGCCATAAAGCCGGTAGCCATGCGCCGTCAATTTCGCGACAATTAAAGGTAACTCGGCACGCGCGTCGAACCCATCCAAGAGAAGAAGGTAAATGCGGGAAAAAACCAGCATCGGCTCCAGGTCTTCCAAGGATTGCGCACAATTATCGCCGCTATAGCGCAGGACAAAGAGATGGCGGATGGCGCTGTCCCGCAGTTTCAGCGCTATGTCAGAGCCGCGCTCGATCGTTTCCACGCGGCAGGCTGGAGCAACTGCTGCAGCCGC
>CAIZEE010000215.1 GCA_903931835.1 uncultured Elstera sp. | reverse complement strand
GCATTCAGCCATTCCGCCGTCTGGTCGACCTTGTTGCGCGACAGGCAATAGACGATGCCGCTGGAGCCCTTATGCCCGGCCAGGAAGGCCTGCAACTGTTTGCGCGGGTCGTCCTTCAGCACGATCGTGTAGCGGATATTCGGCCGGTCGAAACTGGCGAGGAAGATGCGCGCATCGTCCAGGCGCAACCGGTCGCGGATATCGCCCTGGGTCTGCGGGTCGGCGGTCGCGGTCAGCGCGATGCGGGGGACGCCCGGAAACCGTTCCGACAGGATTTGCAGCTGGCGGTAGTCGGGGCGGAAATCATGGCCCCATTGGCTGACGCAATGCGCCTCGTCGATCGCGAACAGTCCGATATCGAGCCTCTCCAGCATGTCGAGAAACCCCGACATCATCAGCCGCTCGGGCGCCACATAGAGCAGCTTAAGCTTGCCGGAAAACAGTTCCGCCCGGATCGCCTGCGACTGTTCTGGCGTCTGCGACGAGTTCAGCGCGGCAGCCCCCACACCCGCCTGGCGCAGCGCCTCCACCTGGTCGCGCATCAACGCGATCAGCGGCGAGACGACTACCGCGACACCTTTCCGGCATAAGGCCGGCACCTGATAACAGATCGATTTGCCGCCGCCCGTCGGCATCAGCACGATGGCATCGCCGCCACCGATGACGTGGCGGACGATATCTTCCTGCGCGCCGCGAAAAGCCCCGTGGCCAAATACGTCGCGCAGGATCTGATGCGGATCGGCGGAGTCTAAGGTGACGCTCACCCGAGCGAGTAGTGTTTGATCTTGTGGCGGTTGGCGATCAACTCGTCGATTGAGGGCTCATTCGCCATGGCGCGTTTGATGGCGAGCTTGGTCGCGTCGTAATTGGTCTGGTACAGCTCTTTTTTGTCGAGATTGGGGTCGGTCGCGCAGCGCGGGTCGATCCAGATCATGTCGAGAATGCACAGATCGTTGACCTCGTCCTTCGGCAGGATGTTCTCGATCACGCAATCGAGCACGGCGTCGGCCGTGGCGGCCTGAACGATGCCACCGAACAGGCTGACATAGGCCTCTGTCTCGATCGTGACCTTGGAGATCATCATGGTCAGCGGACGAACCATCTGATTGCAGTCACGCACGGCGAACATGCGCGTATGCCCGGCCGATTGGCCCATCATGGTCGCGAGCGCCTGGCCTGCCGGGCCGGCAACGGAGCCGATCACGACTTCGGGCATGGCATCGGTAAACTGGCCTTCAGACGCAAATACGGTCGCCTCGCCGGATCGGAAAAGTATTTTGGTCATGGGAATTAGGGCTCTCGCGCTTGGGTGGGATCGAATGGGGGCGGAGCTTACCCCAGCGCCGGGCGCTTCGCTAGGCCGGCGACACGCCCGCTGCACCGTTGCCATTAAGTCTCAGACCAGTGCAAAACGGCGCGGGTCGTCTTGACACGCCTCGCTTTTATGCCCAGTTTCACCGTCCTTTTTTAGCTCTTTACCTCAGGTTTCCCGCAGTTCCCAATGGTTGCCCTAACCCTCCCCGATAACAGCGTCCGAGAGTTCGATCACCCGGTCACCGGCGTCGAGCTGGCGCAGTCGATCGGCCCGGGGCTCGCCAAGGCGGCGCTGGCGTTGAAGGTCGATGGCGCCTGGCGCGACCTTGCCTTCGTGATGCATGATGACGCGCGTGTCGAGATCGTCACGGCGAAATCGCCGGGGGTGCTCGAGCTGCTGCGCCATGATGCGGCGCATGTGCTGGCCGAAGCGGTGCAGGAACTCTATCCCGGCACGCAGATCACCTTCGGCCCCTCGACCGAGACCGGGTTCTATTACGATTTCGTCCGCGACGAGCCGTTCTCGACCGATGATTTGGCGGAGATCGAGGCGCGCATGCACGAGATCGTGAAGCGCGATGAGGCCATCACGCGTGAGGTCTGGAACCGTGACGCGGCTGTCCGCTTCTTCAAGAGCATCGGCGAAAACTACAAGGCCGAATGGGTCTCCGAAATCCCGGGCGATGAGGAGCTGACGCTCTACCGCCAGGGCAATTGGGTCGATCTCTGCCGCGGGCCGCATCTGCCGTCGACAGCCAAGCTCGGCCACGCCTTCAAGCTGATGAAGGTGGCGGGCGCCTATTGGCGCGGCGACGCGCGCAACGCGCAGCTTCAGCGCATCTATGGCACCGCCTGGGCGACGCAGGAGCAGCTCGACCAGTATCTGTTCCAATTGGCGGAGGCGGAGAAACGCGACCATCGCCGCTTGGGCCGCGAGATGGATCTGTTCCATCTGCAGGAAGAAGCACCCGGCCAGGTATTCTGGCACCCCAAGGGCTGGACGCTGTTTCGTGTGCTGGAAACCTTCATCCGCGACCGGCTGGCGACCGCAGGCTATGCCGAAGTCAAGACGCCGCAATTGATCGACCAGTCGCTGTTCCGCGCGTCCGGCCATTGGGACATGTATGGCGAGAACATGTTCAAGGTTGAGATCGATGGCGGCGAGCGGCTTGCCGGCGTCAAGCCGATGAACTGCCCGGGCCATGTGCAGATTTTCCGCCAGGGGCTGAAAAGCTATCGCGACCTGCCGATCCGCTATTCCGAATTCGGCGCGTGTCATCGCAACGAGCCGTCGGGTGCGCTGCACGGCATCATGCGCGTGCGCGCCTTCACCCAGGACGACGCGCATATCTTCTGCACCGAGGATCAGGTGGTTGAGGAATGCGAGGCCTATATCCGCCTGCAGCTCGGCGTCTATCGCGATCTGGGCTTTGAGAAGATCGACGTGAAGCTGGCGCTGCGGCCCACGGTGCGCGGCGGCGATGACGCGACCTGGGACAAGGCGGAGGCGGCGTTGCGCTCGGCCCTCGACCGCGCCCATCTGCAATACGAGGATCTGCCGGGCGAGGGCGCGTTCTATGGCCCCAAGATCGAATTCCATCTGCATGATGCGATCGGCCGGACCTGGCAATGTGGCACGCTGCAATTCGATGCGGTGCTGCCCGAGCGTCTGGACGCGAGCTATATCGGCGAGGATGGCCAGCGCCACCGCCCGGTCATGCTCCACCGCGCCATTCTGGGCTCGATCGAGCGCTTCGTCGGCATTCTGATCGAACAATATGCCGGTCGCCTGCCGCTCTGGCTGTCGCCGCTACAGATCGTCGTCGCGACCATCACCAGCGATGCCGATGCCTATGCGGGCGAGGTGCTGAAGGCGTGCCACGTCGCCGGCCTCCGCGCCGAGGTCGATTTGCGCAACGAGAAGATCAACTATAAGGTACGCGAGCATAGCCATGCTAAGGTACCCGTGTTGCTGGTCGTCGGCAAACGCGAGGCCGAGCAAGGTCTGGTCGCGATCCGGCGTCTCGGCGGCGAACAACAGGAAATTCTGTCGCTCAAAGACGCGGTTCATGCGTTGGTAGAGGAAGCCCAGCCGCCGAAGGCGGTTTAATACGGAAGACCACCGCCTAAAGCGGTTTAACCAAGAAAGAACGGTCGCGAACGACCGGTTTTGCTAGAACAATCACAGGAGATCTCGATAGCCAGACTACCTTTCGACATGACGCCAAGCCGGGAAGGCCCGCGCGTCAACGATGAAATTACCGTTCAGACGATTCGTCTGGTCGACCAGGATGGCGAAATGGTCGGTGTCGTGCCCTTGCGCGAAGGCTTGGAGCGCGCGGTTCAGGTTGGTCTCGATCTGGTCGAAGTCGCCCCCGGCGCTGAGCCGCCGGTCTGCAAGATCCTCGATTACGGCAAATACAAATACGAGGAGCAGAAGCGTAAGAACGAGGCGCGCAAGAAGCAGAAGATCATCGAAATTAAGGAGATCAAGCTGCGCCCGACAATCGATGAAAACGATTATCAGGTGAAGATGCGCGCCATGGTCCGCTTCCTTGAGGAAGGCGACAAGGTCAAGGTCACCCTGCGTTTTCGCGGCCGCGAACTCGCGCATCAGGATCTCGGCATGAAAGTGCTGGTCCGCGTGAAGGACGATCTGGACGCGATGGCCAAGGTCGAGCAGATGCCCAAGATGGAAGGCCGCCAGATGACTATGGTGGTGGCGCCGCGCTAGAGTGCGATCGTTTCAGGTTGCTTCAACCTGAAACGTGAATTGCCCTCTACTCGAAAAATAGGGTCTGAGTGACGGTTCAAGGTGAACCGATCAGACCCTAGCTCGCGGCGCGTTCCTTGTCGCTTACCAGCCAGTAAACTGCGCCGAGCGCTAGGATTGCGGCCGACAGCGCGTACAGCTCACCGACTGACGCTTCGCCTAAGTCCAAGATGATGAATTTGCGGACCATGGCCAGCATCGCGATCAGCACGATCGAGCGCAAACGCACGACGCTTTCCTGACGGGCGAGCGTAATCAGCAGCGAATGCTTGAATTCCAGCGCGATGATCACCGTGAAGATCATGCCGAATACGGCCTGGAACACAGTCTGATTGGCCGGTTGCAGCGCGTCGGAAAACAGCAGCGATCCAACCGCCACGGCCAGGTGCCAAGTACCGGAGGCGACGATCAGGATGATCAGCGCCGTCACAACCAAAATGACGGCGTGCTCAAAGCGCTCATAGACGCTCAAGTCACGAAAGCCACGGGTCAGCGCCTCCAGCGCTGCCGCCGGCCAGGGTCTTTGGCTGCTCTTTGAAACGGTGGGTTCGCTCATCGTTCGGCGCGGCGGACAAGGTTGAGCCTGCTTTTGTTGACAGGCTCAACCAGTGACGAGATCAGGCGGCTTTGATCGGGATGCGTTTTACGTGGGTCTGCGCTTCCGGTCGCTTTGCCAGGGTTACCGTCAAAACGCCGTTCTTGAACGACGCGCCGACGTTTTCCGGATCAAGCTCGCTGCCAAGCTGAAGCGAGCGCTGGAACTGGCCCTGCCAGCGTTCGCTATACAAGGCACCTTTGTTTTCCAGCTTCTTCTCGCCCTTGATCACGAGCACATTGTCGTTGAGCGAGATTTCCACGTCCTTCTCGTCGAGTCCGGGCAGTTCGGCGATAACCTTGACCTCGGTTTCGGTCTCGCTGACCTCGACATGGGGCCAGCCGGACGACCAGGGCGTGCGGGTTTCCGTGGGCCAGCCAAAACCGCGGGTGAAATCGTCCAATATGCGGTTCATGTCGCGGGTAAGGGCCGATAGCGGATCGCGATCGTTTGCGAACGACGCGCCCCGGCTGATCGGATTACGAGTCCACGGAATAAGATCTGTCAGAGCCATGTCAAACCTCCGTTTGGATAGGTGGGCGCACCTATGCGAAACGCGCCTTGATGCGTCCGCCAGTCAGTCACAGTCCGTTAGTGAACCGGTCCAGCTGATGGTCGATCTGAAGCCCGGTTTTCGGCGGAGGATTTGGGAAATTATTCGGATAATTTCAAGGGACGCCAGCCGGCTGGCGAGAAGTATCGGCATCCGGCTGGCGGCGACAAAGTTGGCGCTGAATTTTCACAGCAAATCGCTGGCCGCGAGGTGCTTCGAGCGGCATATAATCAATCCGTATTTAACGTAATAGCCCGGGCAACTTTGTATAAATCAGCCATACATTTATCGTGGATCGCTTTTTTACACCGTAATACGATAAAGAGATACATATACCTGTCGTCTCCTTTGAGCCTTCTCTCTGCATAATACTGGATCTCGAAGAAGCCATCTTTCCTCGAAACTTCACAGCCATATAGCGGCAGGCCTGCAATATCAAAATCGGCCATCGTTACGGTTTCCTTTGCGCACCAGTCTTCGGCATAAGCCCGGGCACCTCTAATGTGTGGAGGGTCCGGTTCATACCAACTTCCGCCCACCGCAATTTCGGAATGACGCTTGGAATGGCGGCAATCCTTGCTGTCGATCAATATTCCGACATCGTCATTTGGCGCTGCTGGATTTTCTCGGCAAAATTTCAAATTCTTTGGAATTCTTACCGAGAATAGCATGTTTGGGCTATAGTAATAATCATAATATCGACCGAAGGCGATTGAAGGCAAGGTGATCAATATCGTAATTAGTGTTATTTTAAACATTAATTGCCCTCCTTAATCGCAATGGCGCGCCGAACGCTCCGGATGACGTTGATTAATTTTTGATTCCAATTTGGGTCTTCACTATTATATCTATTGTTTAAATTTACCCGGCGAACGAATTCTTCCGGAGTTTTGGCGCCTGTAGCGCGTCCGCCCCAATGACTGATCCACGCTAGTATGCTGTGCTTCACGCTCGGGAACGTCAGAATGATGTGTCCGTTGCCTTTGTCCAAGCCGAACAGATTGTTCCGGTTCTTGACCGCGTCCGATCGGCCCCATTCTGACTCCAGCGCGGATAGGCCGAGCAGGCAGTCTTTGCAGATGTCCAACTCGCGTTCTGCGGCCTCTATCGGCTCCTGATAATTGGCGAGAAAGTCGCTCTTGAATTTCGGGTTCGAGGTGGGCCTCCCCGTTGCCTCCTGTGGTTTGGCTCCTGGGTGCTTAGAGCTCGAACCGCAGCCACCAGAACCCGACGCGAAGCGTCCGCGTTCATCGTGATTGGGATTGAATTTCTGCTGCTGCGCGGCGAGTGCCGGATGGGCGTCGGCGTGCTTGGCGAAGGGTTTCAGCGCCCGCGCGATCGCCTCACGGGACTGGTATTCCGGAATGCCGCCTTCGAACCGCTTGATCAGATCCTGTGCGCCGGCCTCGTCATCCTGGGCCAGGCGCTCGACGATCGCGGCCAGAGACGACCACGGCGCTTCGGCCTGCCACCATGTCTTGCCGAAGCCGGCACCGCAGGCGGACTCGAAATCCCGGCGGGCGATCAACCAGGGCTCCTTGCGGCCATCGAACCGCTTCGCCCCGCCGATCGCATGGCCGGCAAAGGTCAGATAACCGCGGTCGAGCGCTACCAGAGGCGGTCGATTAGGGCGGGCTTCGGATTGGGTCCTTTGGGTCGAGCCTGACTGCATATCAACCTCCTCATAATTGTATCGCCGAGACCGTGTAGCGGCAAGGACGGGGTGGGATGTCACCCGCGTCGGCAGATATTCGTCTCTTAAGATGTACGTAAAACGTAACAACAGCAATGACTAAAATTACGATAAGCGCAATTTCGGTCGTCGATGTCGTGGCGATATGCCGGGGAGGTTGGCGTCCGTCGGCCTAGGCCACCACAT
>CAIZEE010000214.1 GCA_903931835.1 uncultured Elstera sp. | reverse complement strand
GGCCTCGCGCGGCTGGATCCCTTGCCGGTGCTGGGTGAGCCCGTTTCGCCCGAGGACCAGATGCGGATGTGGCAGCGTTTTGCTGCAACCGCCGATTGTCCGGAGTTGGTCGCCGCGATTGAGCGGTTGCTCAGCCGCCCCGCTCCGCGCAGCGGCCCGCCCAGCGTGGTGCATGGCGACCCGAAGCTGTCCAACCTGATGTGGGACGATTTCCGCATCAGCGCGGTGCTGGAGTGGGAAATGGCGCTCAATGGCGAACCGCTCGCCGACCTGGGCTATATGCTCTACCTGTTCGCCAGCGATTTTCACGGCGCGGCACGGTCCTGCAAACTGCCGGGCATGCTGTCACGCGACCAGACTATAGCGCTGTGGACGCAGGTGTCCGGGCGATCAACCGAAGGGCTGGCCTGGCATGAGATCGCCCAAATCGCCAAGATCACCGCGATCATCGCCGAAGGGGTCAATATGGCGGCCACCGGGCGCAGCCAGGATCCCAAGCTGGCCTTGTTCAAGCAGAATTTCGACTATTACCTCGGCGTGATCGACACGATGCTCGACGCGGGCGGGTTCTGAACTTTCCGGGAGATACCAGCATGACATCGAGCATTGCCCCGCTGACCGCAGCGGACGAGGCGTTCAATCACCAGATCGTCAATACCCACACCGCCGTCGGCACGCCCGATCGTGCCTGGACCGAGAAAGCCTGGTTCACGCTGATGCGCAAGGATGCGACGCTGCAGGTCAATTTCGGGTTGGGCAAATACGCCAATCGCAACATCGTCGACGGCTTTGCCGGCATCCAGCGCGGCACGCAGCAGCGCACCGTGCGCGCCAGCCGGGTGCTGGCGCTCAACATCGACGACATGGACGTCGGCCCGCTGTCGTACCGCATCATCGAGCCGTTCAAGGCGATCTGCATCGCGCTGGCGCCGAACGAGGCCCAGCCGATCTCGTTCGAGCTGACCTTTCACGCGACCATGCCGGCGTTCTTCGAGAATCGCGACGTGGTAGTGGCGCAGGGCCGCGTTGCCTCCGACGTCATCCGCTATCACCAGCCCGGCACGGTTTCTGGCTGGATCGAGATCGACGGCCAACGCCACGACGTGCGGCCCGAGGACTGGTACGGCTTTCGCGATCGCTCCTGGGGCATCCGCGAGCATGTCGGCGTCGAGCCGACCGACCTGGTGCCCGGCAGCCTCGGCGCGCTCGGCGGCGTCAAGACTGGCGCCTATCATTTCAACTGGCTGGTATCGCGGATCGAGCGACCCGATGGCAGCGCTTACGATCTGGCCTATTACTTCCGCGATCTCGGCGGCGAAGGGCCGCCCCAGTTCTTTTCCGGTTACATTAATGAAAGCGATGGCCGGCAGATCCCGATCCTGCACTTGTTCCCCGAGATCACTTATCGCAATAGCGACAAGGCGGCGATGAGCGGACGCATCACCGCGATCATCGCGGGCAAGGGCGCTTCGGTCTAGAGCCGCGTATTCGAGGTCGAGGCGATCAATCCTTAAATGGGCTTTCGCCTGCTGCCGGGAATGTATGGCGCGTGGAAAGGACAGATCCACGGTAGCTTCAAGGGCGAGAACTTTCTCGACGGCGAGTGCATCGACGACGTCAACGCGCCCGAAAAGCTGGCGGAGACCTATCGCTGGCAGATCCGCGACCGCCCGGTGCGCATCCGCGAAGGCGCCAATTCGGGCTATGGTGACATGGAAAGCATCATCCTGGGCGACAGCTATCCCGGCGTCACCTTCGCCTGAACGGAGAGCGCGGTGACTCCCGACTTGCAGGCGCTGGCGGCAGAACTCGGCATCGATCCGGTGGCGTTGCATCTGAAATATCGTGCCGAGCGTGACCGGCGCCTGCGACCGGAGGGGCTGGGCCAGTTCGTCCGGATCGACCGCGCCCACCATCACCGCTATGAGGAAGACCCGCGCCCCCCGAACCGGGCGCACCGCGAACCCCTGACCGACCAGATGGAAATCGCCGTAATCGGAGCGGGCTTCGGCGGGTTGCTGCTGGGCGCCGAACTGCGCAAGGCGGGTTTCCAGAATATCCGCTTCATCGACCGCGCCGGTGATTTTGGTGGGGTATGGTACTGGAACCGCTATCCGGGTGCGGCGTGCGATACCGAAGCACCGATCTACCTGCCGATGCTGGAGGAACTGGGCGTCCTGCCCTCGCGCAAATATGCCAAGGGGCCGGAGATTTTCGCGCATTGCCGGCTGATCGCCGAGAAATTCGACCTCTATCGCGATTGCTGCTTCCACACCGACGTGACCGCAATCCACTGGGACGAGGCGAGCGGGCTGTGGACGATCGAGACCGATCAGGGCGACACTATGCGCGCGCGCCATGTGGTCGTTTCGGCAGGCGTGATGGACCGGCCCAAGCTGGCCGACCTGCCCGGCCTGGACAGTTTCCAGGGACATTCGTTCCATACCAGCCGCTGGGATTACGATTATACCGGCGGCAGCCCGGACGGCGGCCTGAGTGGGCTGGCCGACAAGGTGGTCGGGATCATCGGCACAGGCGCAACTGCGGTACAATGTGTGCCGCATCTGGGGGCATCGGCAAACCAGCTTTACGTGTTCCAGCGCACGCCATCCTCGATCGACGTGCGCGACGATCGCGAGCTCGATCCGCGCGAATTCGCGGCACTGGCGCCGGGCTGGCAGCAGCGGCGAATGGAAAACTTCACGGCGCTGGTCGGTGGTGCGATCCTCGACGAAGACCTGGTCAACGATGGCTGGACCACCATCCCCCGCACCATTCGCGAACTCGTCGCCCGCGCCCGTGCAATGGGCATGGCGATCGACAATTCCCATGCGTTGGCGCCACTTGCCGATATGCTGAAGATGGGTGACATCCGCGCGCGGGTCGATGCGCTGGTCGGCAACCCGGTCACCGCCGAGGCGCTCAAACCGTGGTACGACCGTTTCTGCAAGCGACCCTGTTTTCACGATGATTATTTGCCGACCTTCAACCGGCCCAATGTCACTCTGGTCGATACGCAAGGGCATGGCGTGAACGGCATCACGCCGCAGGGTGTCGTTGCCAACGGCCGGGAATATCCGCTGGATTGCCTGATCTACAGTACCGGCTACGATGCCAGCAGTCCCTATGCCGAGCGCATCAGTTTCGGCATCACCGGTCGCAACGGCAAGACGCTCAAAGACAAATGGGCGCAGGGCGCACTGACCTTTCACGGTTATGCCACGCATGACTTCCCGAATTTGTTCATCATGTCGCATGTGCAGACGGGGCTATCGCTCAATTTTCCGCACATGATTGGCGAACAGGCGCGGCATATCGGCTGGATCTTGTCGCAAGCCAGGGATCGCGGCGTGGTTCGGATCGAGGCCACGCAGGCCGCCGAAGATGACTGGGTGGCACAGATCGACGCCGCCGCCGTTTCGATGGTGGAGGCGTTGCGTGAATGCACGCCAAGCTACTTTAACCACGAAGGCAACGTCAGCCGGCTGAACGCCCGCAACAGCGCCTATGGCGGCGGGGCGCTCGCGTTCTATCGGATCATCGCTAACTGGCGCGCCGAAGGCTTGCTCGCCGGCCTGCAACTGACGCAGGGTTGAGGACATGACGGTGAGGAATTTCATTGGCCGAGTAGCGATCATCACAGGGGCCGGCGCCGGCCTTGGCCGCAGCTATGCACTGGAACTGGCCCGGCGCGGCGCTAACGTCCTCGTCAACGATATTCGGGGCGCTGAAGCAATCGTTGCCGAAATCATCGCCGCCGGAGGCCATGGCGTGGCCGACACCAGCAATCTGGCGACGCGCGCAGGTGGCGCGGCCATCGTCGCGAGCGCGATCGATGCGTTCGGCGGCGTCGATATCTTGATCAGCAACGCGGGCAATCTGCGGCAGGCCCGCTTCGAGGACATGACCGAGCAGGACATCGATGATGTCATCGGCGTCCATTTGAAAGGCGCGTTTAACGTCGGGCAGCCGGCCTTTGCAGCGATGAAACGGCAAGGCTATGGCCGCATGGTCTTTACCGCCTCTGCATCCGGCCTGTTCGGGCATCCGTGGCAGGCGAGCTATGCCGCGGCGAAGGCCGGCATAGTCGGGCTGGCCAATGTTATCGCGCTGGAAGGCAAGGGCTGTGGCATCCTGTGCAACGTGATCCTGCCGAGTGCGCGCACGTCGATGGCGAATTCGGTCGATTTCGCCTGGATGGCCGAGGCGAGCGAACCGGCTGCCGCGCTGCAAAAGCTGGCCGCGCTGCCCGAAGGCGGCGGCGAGCGGCTGGACCCGGAATGGGTCACGCCGCTGGTCGCCTATCTTGCCAGCGAAGGCTGCACGTCAACGCATGGCGTGTTTTCGGCGTGCAGCGGCCGCTATGCGCGTGTTGCCATCGGCGTCGGGCAGGGCTGGATTACTCCGAAACGCGCGAAGGCCGAAGATATCGCCGACCATTGGCAAGGGATCTGCGATGCTGGAGGAATGATCGAACCGCACAGCGTCTATGACGAAGTATTGGCTGTGCGCGAGGACTTGGCAGCGGCAAAGTAAACCTACGCCTCGATCAATTCCGCCGCCTGAATCAGACGCTGGCCATGCTCGGTTTCTTCCCTGCCGTTTTGCCGAAACTGCTGGGCCGCGTCGGGATTGCCGACATTTGCGGCCCAGCGTTCGTAAAGCTGCTCGCCGGCAAATTCGCCTTGCGCCAGGCTGCGCAGGGCCTCTGCTGTGACCGGCGTTTGCGGCAGCGCCGCGCCCAGATAGGGATTGTCAACGGACGCAGGTGGCGGGAAGCTTTCGCCGCTGATTACCATGATCGCTTTGGCTACGCGATGTGCATGGGCCAGTTCTTCGCGGCCATTGTGTTCCAGTAGGGCGGCGACCTCGGGAGACGACGCACCGGATGCCATTCCACGATAGAGTTCCAGCCCGGCGGCTTCTAGCAATACCATGATCTTGAGATCATCGACGGTCGGTGCGGTCACGCCGTTGATATGAGCAAATGCCGCGCCCAGGTCGGTGGGAGCGCCAGCGGGCAGGGTGGTGGTCATCATAGCGCTCCAGTACGAAAATGCGGCCAGTTCAATAACGGGACCAGCGACTCATGTGGGCCAATAACGCGCCCTCAATTCCTTCTTGTAAAGCTTGCCCGTTTCC
>CAIZEE010000213.1 GCA_903931835.1 uncultured Elstera sp. | reverse complement strand
TGGGCGGCGAGATCGTCACCTATGACCTGGCGCCAGGCGAGACGCTGAACGTGCATCCGGGCCATATCGGCATGTTTGAGAGCAGCGTGACCTTTGACGTCACGCTGATGCCGGGCCTGAAAAACCTGTTCTTCGGCGGCGACGGCATCTTCATCGCGCAGCTGACCGGCCCCGGCAAAATCTGGCTGCAGACGCTGACCATGCCCAATCTCGCGCATGCGCTGATGCCGTTCATGAGCAAGGAGGCGGCGACGTCGCCGACCAGCATCGGGGCGGCCGTCGGCAGCGGGGCGGGCGGCATTGGCGGTGCCGTTGCCGGTGGCGTGATCGGCTCGGTGCTGGGTGGATTGTTCGGCGACGACAATTAGCGCCGGTCGCCCGACATCCCTATATAACGGGCATCATGACAATCGCCTTCGACAATAGCTACGCGCGCCTGCCGCCGCGTTTTTTCGTGCGCCAGGCGCCGGCTGCCGTACCGGAACCGAAACTGGTGCGGCTCAACCGGGATCTCGCGATCGAACTCGGGCTTGATCCCGATTATCTGGCCTCGCCCGACGGGGTCGCGATGCTGGCCGGCAATCTGGTGGCTGAAGGGTCGGAGCCGCTAGCGATGGCCTATGCCGGACATCAATTCGGCGGCTGGTCGCCGCAACTGGGCGATGGCCGCGCGCTTCTGCTGGGCGAGGTAATCGACAAAAACGGTCAGCGTCGGGACATCCAGCTCAAAGGCTCCGGCCGCACGCCGTTCAGCCGCATGGGCGATGGCCGCGCGGTGCTGGGGCCCGTCTTGCGCGAATATATGATCAGCGAGGCGATGGCCGCCCTCGGCATCAAGACGACGCGGGCGCTGGCCGCCGTCACCACCGGCCAGCAGATCGCGCGCACCGAATTGCTGCCGGGCGCCATTTTCACCCGCGTCGCGACCAGCCATATCCGCATCGGCACGTTCGAGTTCTTTGCCGGCCGCAGAGACGCCGACGGGCTGAAGCAACTCGCCGATTACGTCATCGACCGGCATTACCCTGAAGCACGCGCCGCCGATGCGCCCTATGCGGCATTGCTGGAGGCCGTGATCGGCCGGATCGCCGAGCTGATCGCGAGCTGGCAGAGCATCGGCTTCATTCACGGCGTGATGAACACCGATAACATGTCGATCGTCGGCGAGACCATCGATTACGGCCCCTGCGCCTTTATGGATACTTACGATCCTGCCACTGTTTACAGCTCGATCGACCATATGGGCCGCTACGCGTTCGGCAATCAGCCGGAGGTGGCGCATTGGAACCTGTCGCGCCTAGCGATCTCGCTGCTGCCGGTTCTCCATGACGATCAGGAAAAGGCGATCGAACTGGCGCAATTGGCGCTCGACCGTTTCCCGGCACGGTTCCGTGAGGCCTATGCTGTTCGAATGCGCGCCAAACTCGGCCTGGCGACGGAGGAAGAGGGCGATCTCGCTTTGTCGCAAGACCTGCTCGATCGGATGGCCGAGGGCAAGGCGGATTTCACCCTGACCTTCCGGCGCTTGAGCGACGTGGCGCTGGGCGGCGATGCGGGACCGCTGCGCCAATTGTTCCAGAACCCGGCATCGTTCGACGACTGGGCGGTGGTCTGGCGTGAGCGCCTCGCCCGCGACACAGGCGCCGCTATCCCCCTGATGCACAGCGCCAACCCCGCCTTCATCCCGCGCAACCACCGCGTTCAGGCGGTGATCGCGGCAGCAGAGGGAGCGGGAGATTTTGCACCGCTCGACACGCTGCTGACCGTCCTGGCGAAACCTTACGAGGATCAGCCGGATTTTTCTCAATTCGCCGAGCCGCCACAGCCGGGCGAAGAGGTGACGGCAACGTTTTGCGGCACTTGACCGGGCGGCCTATGTGGCGTACTCGCCCCGCATCACACAGACGAGAGCCCAGATGAAATCCCTGACCCTGACGCTTGCCGCCGCCTGCCTGTTCACCTCTGCCGCCTGGGCCGCCGATCCATTGGAGGGGGCGACGGAGCTTGGTGTCGTGCTGGGCAAAAGCGTTTCGCTGCACGATTCCTGTGTGCAGAAGGGCCTGATCGACGGGCAGGCGCTGACCGCCAAGCAACAATTCGACAAGTTCCTGACGCGCACGCGCACCGGGAAGGGCGTGCCGCCGCCGGAAGGCATCACGGCGGGTCAGATGGCCGATGCGATCAAGGCCGGGTTTGATTTTGCCATCGGGCATATCGCCCAGAAGCCGCTGACGGTCAATGACACGACCTGTTCAGAACTGGCGGCGCATTGGTCGGATTTCGCCAAGACGAGCGGGCTACAACCGACTCCCTGACCTCAAGCGAGCGCTGCTTGCTTCCTCGCCGCCGCCCGCTCCACCGTCTCACGGCGTTCCGCCTGGGACATGACGAGCCAGCGCTCGATCTCGTCGATCTTGCGGTAGCAGCCTTTGCAGAACCCCGTCTCGGCATCCATGTCGCAGACGGCGATGCACGGGGTCGCGACGCGCGTCGAGGCAACCGCCGCAGTCATGAGCCCGGTTTCTTCGGCGGGATCGGCTGAACCAATTGATCGATCGTGGTCTGCATCTTGGCAAGTTTAGCTGCAGGCAGGCGATATATCCAGGGTTTGGCCGCTTGGAAGGCTTCGCTGCCGGGTCCGCTTGCCTGGATCGACACGAAGACATCCTTGTCGACAGGCAGCAGCGATACCACCACCTGGCCGCCCTTGGTCAGGTGATAGTCGAAATTGCTTTTAGGCACTGGCAGGGTTGCCGGCGCCGGCGCCACGTCGTCAAAGTCGAGACCGTCGAGCAGGCCGGCCATGCCGTTCACCTCATACTCCGATTTGGCAACCATGCCGGTCGGGATCGGCGATAGCTTGAAGCCGGGATCTTCGGGCTTCTCGCGGGTCAGCTGGAAGCTCTTGCCGTCGGGGCTGTGGAACAGCGCCTGGGCGACATCGCCTTGCTTCACATCGGGAATATGGCGGTCGAGCCACTCGATCGCGGTCGCCGGTACGGTTACGCTGCCGCTGGCAAGCCAGCTCTGAGTGTCGCCAGGCTTGCGGACATAGAGCATCTGGGCAGCGTCACTGGCCGGCTGCGCCGCGCCGTGGGTGGCGAGCAGCTTGCCGACCAGGAGTTGGGCCAGGGTGGCACCCTTGTCGTCCTTCAACGTCACCTCAACCGACTTCGCACCGTCAGCGGTCACGTCATCGAGATCGAGGCGGTGGAAGAGTTCGGGCTGGCGGGTTTTCGCCTCAACCGTCTCCAAGGACGCGACGCCGGATATCAGGCCGCGCACCTGTTCGGGCTTGACCGGGAAGCCCCCCTTGGCCGGCATCACCCATTTGCCGTCCTGGCGGGCCAGAGTGAACGAGCCGGCATGATTTGCGATCTCGATCACCGCCACGCTGGTCTCAGTCTGCTGTAGCGACGGGAACAGCCGCGCGCCGTGCGCGATCGTGGTCGACGGCGCGCGGGCGATGATGACGGCGGAGGCCGCGAGCGTCGAAAGCGCGGCGGCGGCGACAAGGCTGAGGACGGTGGAACGGCGCATGATCAGCTCCTCAGACCGCACGGGCCAGATGGGCGCGGCGACGGCGGCGGGCGCGCAGCACGCTCAAAACCACCGCCGCGATCGCAACCAGGGCCGGGATGGCGGCGATATCGGTGAAGCGCACCCAATCCTCCACCCGGTCGATACCGGCACGCAGCGAATGCTGCACGTCGCGCAAGGCGGCGCGCGTGCGGGCCAGATCGGCGCGGAACCCGTCGATCGCGGTTTGCTGCTCGGGCGTCACGGCGGCATCGCCACTCTGGCCGCGCCGCATCTCGGTAAGCTTGCGTTCGGTCTCTTTAAGCTTGTCGTTGAGCGCTTGTTCCTGCGCTGCGAACTGGCTGTCGGCATCGTCCTGCAGATCCTTGATCAGCGTGAACGGCCGATCGGAAATGCCGCGGCTGCGCAGGCCGATCAGGCCCGACGAACCGGTCAGCGCATCCAGCGAATTGACCACGAAGCCGGCATTATTCGCCGATTCCTGGGTCACGCGCTCGCCAAAGAAATCCGATTGCTGGGCCCAGAAGCGGTCCTGCAACAGATCGGTATCGGCCACCACGATGACGTCGATCGGCGCCTTGGAGTCAGTCAGGCCGGGCGTGGAAAGCGCATTCGTCACGTCGGCTGACTTGCCATCAGGCGATTTCTCGGCCTTTGGCGCACCATCCGGGAAGGCGGTCTTGACCGGCCCGGT
>CAIZEE010000212.1 GCA_903931835.1 uncultured Elstera sp. | reverse complement strand
GGTCCGGCACCGAGGTCAAGCTCGACAATGAAGAGCTCATGATCATGAAGGAATCCGACATTCTCGGCATCCTCGAAGATACCAAAGCGAAGAAACACGCAGCCTAACGGCTGACACGTTTCCAATCAGGAGAGAAGAAAATGGCTGCAAAAGACGTTAAATTTGGTGTTGATGCGCGCACCCGTATGCTGCGCGGCGTCGATATCCTGGCCGATGCGGTCAAGGTGACCCTGGGTCCCAAGGGCCGTAACGTCGTTATCGAGAAGTCCTTCGGCGCACCGCGTATCACCAAGGACGGTGTGACGGTTGCCAAGGAAATCGAGCTTTCGGATAAGTTCGAGAACATGGGCGCCCAGATGGTGCGCGAAGTCGCCTCCAAGACCAACGATCTGGCCGGTGACGGCACGACGACGGCGACGGTGCTGGCTCAGGCGATCGTTCGTGAAGGCGTGAAGGCGGTTGCCGCCGGCCTGAACCCGATGGATCTGAAGCGCGGCATCGACCTCGCGGTTGAATCTGTGGTTGCCGATCTGAAGAAGCGTTCGCGTAAGGTCTCGACCAACGAAGAGATCCAGCAGGTTGGCCGCATTTCGGC
Organism: uncultured Elstera sp.; assembly: GCA_903931835.1. Taxonomy (GTDB): domain Bacteria; phylum Pseudomonadota; class Alphaproteobacteria; order Elsterales; family Elsteraceae; genus CAIZEE01. Next base: position 11,763 of record CAIZEE010000212.1, on the reverse strand, counting down.
CAATGGCGACGAAGACGTGGCGAAGAAGATCGCCGAAGCGATGGCCAAGGTCGGCCATGAGGGCGTGATCACGGTGGAAGAGGCCAAGGGCCTTGAGACCGAGCTCGACATCGTCGAGGGCATGCAGTTCGATCGCGGCTATATCTCGCCGTATTTCGTAACCAACGCCGAGAAGATGATCGCCGATCTGGAAAACCCGTACATCCTCCTGTTCGAGAAGAAGCTCTCGGGCCTGCAGGCGATGCTGCCGGTTCTGGAATCGGTCGTTCAGTCGGGTCGTCCGCTGATCATCATCGCTGAAGACGTCGAAGGCGAGGCTCTGGCCACGCTGGTCGTCAACAAGCTGCGCGGCGGCTTGAAGGTCGCGGCCGTGAAGGCGCCGGGCTTCGGCGATCGTCGCAAGGCGATGCTGGAAGACATGGCGATCCTGACCGGTGGCCAGGTTGTGTCCGAAGATCTGGGCATCAAGCTTGAGAACGTCACGCTCGACATGCTGGGCTCCGCCAAGAAGGTCACGATCTCGAAGGAAGAGACCGTCATCGTCGATGGCGTCGGCAAGAAGAAGGACATCCAGGCCCGTATCGCTCAGATCAAGGCGCAGATCGAGGAAACCACCTCGGATTACGACCGTGAGAAGCTGCAGGAACGTCTGGCCAAGCTGGCCGGCGGCGTCGCGGTTATCCGCGTCGGCGGTGCGACCGAGGTCGAGGTGAAGGAGCGCAAGGATCGCGTTGATGACGCGATGCATGCAACCCGCGCCGCGGTCGAAGAAGGCATCGTTGCCGGTGGTGGCGTTGCCCTGTTCTACGGCAGCCGTGTCCTGGGCGATTTGAAGCCTGCCAATGACGACCAGCGCGTCGGCATCGAGATCGTCCGCAAGGCGCTGTCCTCGCTGACCCGCCAGATCGCCGAGAATGCCGGTACCGACGGTTCGATCGTTGTCGGCAAGCTGCTCGAGTCGAAAGACACCAACTGGGGCTTCGATGCGCAGAACGGGATCTACTGCGATCTCGTGAAGAGCGGCATCATCGACCCGGTGAAGGTCGTTCGTACCGCTCTGCAGAACGCCGCCTCGGTTGCGTCCCTGCTGATCACGACCGAAGCGATGGTCGCCGAACGTCCGAAGAAGGATAGCGGCCCGTCAATGCCCGGCGGTGGCGGCATGGGCGGCATGGGTGACATGGACTTCTAAAGTCCGGTACCCTAAGTCGAAGTGTCAGGGAAGGGTCGCTCGAAAGAGCGGCCCTTTTCTTTTGGCCGGATCACAACAATTCGGCTTCAACACCGACCAGCGGCGCGGCCTCGCTCAACCGACGATCCAGCGTGCATAGCCGAGCGCCGTGTTCGCCACAAACCGCCAAATGAAGGGCATCCCCGGCACGCAGATTGAGACCATGTTGATCACAGAATCGGGCGGCGGTCCGAAACGACGATCGGCTTACGGGAAGGATCGTCAATGTTTCCGTGACGAGACGCGTGAATGCCGATAGGGCTGCCGCACGATGTTCAACTCCCAACTGCCCAGTCCTGAGCTTGATGGATAGAGCCGAGGAGAATTCGGTCGCCACCCAATCGCTGATAGTCAGGTCTCGACTGTCTTGTTGAGATACCCAGGTCTGGACGGCGGCGGTGTCCGCCTCGTTAGTCAGCGCGCATACCAGGATCGATGTGTCGAGATACAACATCAATAGCGAGCGCTGTCGCGCACTGCGGCAAGCCAGCTCCGTGTTGGCTCGTCCTGGAACGGCATGGCGTTTGTTAGCGCCCGCAGATTGTCCAGATCAATAGGTTTTGGCTCCCGATCAATACTCGTAATTTGCGCAACTGGCTTCCCGCGGCGAGTAATTCGCACCGGCTTACCCTGGGTCGCTTGCTCGACCAACTCACTCAAATGAGCTTTCGCATCTGCCAAGGAAATGTCATCCATCGCCTGCTCCTGACTATCTATTTGGTCAGTTATAAGGGATTGGCTGGGGCGGTGCGACAGAAATTGGTGTTATTGGATGGATGATGAGGCTTTGAGCCCCGAAACCCACTAAGCCTTATCCGCCGCTTTCGTCGTCAGCGCACTGCGAGGCGCCACGGGGACGCGGTTCTTGCCGGCGCGTTTGGCGGCGTAGAGCGCCTGGTCGGCGCGTTCGATCGTGTCTTCGATCGAGTTGTCGCTGGTGATCCATTGGGCGAGGCCGATGCTGACCGTAACGCTCAGCTTGCCGTCCTTGGTGTCGATCTCGGCCGCGCTCAGGCTTTCACGCAAACGCTCGGCAACCCGCTTGGCTTCGGGCTCAGCGGTTTGCGGCATGGTTACGACGAATTCCTCGCCACCGTAGCGCGCCAAGATGTCAGGCAGGCGCAGAGCGGTCCGGCACGTGGTTGCGATGGTTCGGATCACGATGTCGCCGACGCTGTGGCCATAGGTATCGTTGACCGCTTTGAAATTATCGATGTCGATCATCAGGAGGGTCAGGGGGAAACCGTAGCGTTTGACGCGGGACAGTTCTGCCGTCGAGGCACTGAGGAAATGCCGTCGGTTGAGAATGCCGGTCAGCGGGTCCGTCATCGCCAGCGTCAGCAGCCGCTCGTTGGTGCGAACCTGATCGACTACCGTGCTTGAGAAACCGAATAACAATGCAATTGCAAGGATATCATTGCCCCAATGCACTGGGGTTGAGCCGGTCAGCGCGGTGACGGCAATCAGAATCGCGGCGAAAATGGCATAGGCCATGTAAAGCCCATTGGCCTGCAGCCGATATAATGCAAGCATTCCAAACATATACACGTAAGGGAATGCGATTATATCAACCGTTATATAATCGATAATGGCGACAAGCACGGCGAAGGCAAAACAAAGGCGCGTTAATACTGCCCTGTTGGTGCCGACCGGTAGTCGCGGGATGGCTGCGAGTTTTCTAACACTCTCCATCAACGCATTGTATGTGGATTTGATCTTAAAATAAACAAAATGTTGGGTATTCCGAAGACCACGATATGGTCAAGTCATGCCCGTTCTTTTGTCCCGAATAGTCGATCGCCTGCATCTCCCAGACCTGGAACAATATAGGCGCGCTCGTCCAAACGCTCGTCGAGCGCGGCGGCAACGATCCGTAAATTGGGATGATCGGCTGTGAGGGCGGCAATGCCTTCGGGCGCAGCTACCAGCGCCATGAAACAGATGCGCTCATCGGGTACGCCATGGCGGTTGAGAATGCCGACGGCGTGTCTGGCGGATCCGCCGGTGGCCAGCATGGGATCGGTGATGATGAACATGCGGTCTTCGGCGGCGGGCAGTTTGACAAGGTACTCTACCGGCTGCTTGGTCGTCTCGTCGCGATAAACGCCGATATGACCCTGGCGGGCGGATGGCATAAGGTCGAGCAGCCCCTCGGCCATGCCGAGTCCAGCCCGAAGGATTGGAACAATCGCGACCTTTTTGCCGGCAATCACCGGAGCGTTCATCGGCGCCAACGGCGTCGTGATCGGCTTATGGGTCAGCGGCAGGGAGCGGGTGATCTCATAGCCCATCAGCAGCGAAATCTCGCGCAATAGCTGACGGAATAGACCCGTCGGCGTATCGCGGTCGCGCATCAGGCTAAGCTTATGCTGAATCAGCGGGTGGTCGAGGATGACCACCCGGGAAGACGCAACCTCAGGCAGCTTGAGCCTTCGCGGCCGCTGCCTTTTCGATCTGGCGCTTCAGCTTGCGGGCCGAAGGCGACAATACCGCGTCCTTGGCCTTCAGAATGAAGACATCGATGCCGCCGGCATGCTCGACCGAACGGATCGCGTTGGTCGACAGGCGCAGGCGCACCATACGGCCCAGCGCATCGCTCAAAAGCGAGGTCGATTGCAGATTCGGCATGTAGCGCCGACGCGTCTTGTTATTGGCATGGCTGACATTGTTGCCGGCCTGAACGCCCTTACCGGTGATAGCGCACCGTCTTGCCATGACCCACGTCCTCACAATAAATCATCGCCGCCGCCGCTGAGGGCGCCGGAGCAGGCGTGTTGTATATGCTCACCGGATGTCAGCGTCAAGCACTGGCAACGTCACTCTCTCGCGGAATCGGGCGGTTCGCTGCGGTCGCCACCAAGCCGACGATGGAAGTAGCGTTCCAGCGGCCCGCCGAACAGCAAAAGCCCGAAGACCAAGCATCCGGCGATCGCCAAGAGGTACCATTCGCCGAGGCCGCAGATCAGGCCGATCGCCGCCGTGACCCAGACGGCCGCCGCCGTGGTCAGGCCGTGCACCTTCAGCGTCGAGGTATCGTGCAGAATGACGCCGGCGCCGATAAAGCCGATCCCGGTCAACAGACCCTGGATCAAACCTTGAACCGCGCGGCTCGACGCATCGAGGTTGTCATACACCGAGCCGCCATTGGTGACGGCATGCATCGCGCCATAGGTGACGAGTGCCGCGCCGAGCCCGACCAAACCCAAGGTGCGGACCCCTGTCGGCTTGCCGTGCAGATCCCGGTTAAGCCCGATCGCCATGCCGGCGATAACGGCGGCGGCAAGCCGCAGGGCGGGGTCGATGAAGGTGTCGAACATAAAAACTATTAAGCGCGGATTCGCGCGTGCGGCCAATACACTTTGCCGGACCGCAGCTCAGGCGATGAAATCGGCAATGTAGTCGGTCGTTTCCTTGGGCTTTTCCAGCATGATCTGGTGGCCGCACCGAAGCAGCACCTTCACCTCGGCGTTGCTAAGAAAACTGGCGACTTGCTGCGCGCCGGCAACGGGTGTCAGGCGGTCGTCCGATCCGGCCAGAATCAGGATCGGCGCCTTGACGCCGCTAAGCTTCGCGGGATTGATCCAGGGCGCCTGCCGGCTCAGCGCCTTGATCATCGACATGGCGTTGCGCTCTGTCTGCTTCGCTTCATAGGCCAGCAAGGAACGATCGGTGTGCTCGCTCCAGGCGAGGGTGGTGAAGCGCAGTGCGAATTGCGGGCGCATCCATTCCAATACGACGGACGGCAGATGCATGACCGGTATTCTTGGAAATGGTCCGGGACGCGGCGGTCCTAACAGGATCGCGCGATCAACCATGGTTTCCCGGCCTAGGGCGCCAAGTTCGCCAAGGACCGCGAGGCTGGTCGTCGTGCCATAGGAATGGCCGATCAGGATATTCCGGCTACTGTGGTAGTGCTCGATGATCGCGCGATAATCCGCGATAAATTCGCGTCCTGAGTAGGCTTTCCAGCCTTTCGGGCTCGGGCTGGCGCCGTGACCCGGACCGTCCCAGGCGACCAGCCGGTAGCCCAACGAGGCAAAAGCGAGCCATTGGTTGCGCCATTGGTTCTTATTGCCGCCCATGCCGTGGGCGAAGAACAAGGTGGTGTCACGGCGCTCGCCGCCCTCATGGATCGCGATGTCGAGAATTCGCCTTGGACGAATCTCTACCGGCTGGCCGGTCACCACCAAACGGTTGCCAGCCAGAGATTCGTCCTTTGGTTTCGCCATGGGTAGGCTATCCTTCGCTATGATAGAATCGCAATGAGAGCCTAATGCGTCAGCCCGGCAAGCTTAATTTGATTACCGACGTTCCTGGTTTGATGCTTGGTCATGCCACCCATCCGGTGATCGCAACGGGTGTTACGACGTTATTATGCGATGGCGCGTGGCCGGCGGGAGTCGACGTCCGAGGCGGTGGTCCCGGTACACGCGAGACTGAGGCGCTGGCAGCGGAAAACGCGGTGGCGCGGGTTCATGCGATCGTGCTTTCCGGTGGTTCCGTCTTTGGGCTGGGCGCGGCTGACGGGGTGACGGCGGTATTGTCGGAGCGGGGGACCGGGCTCCAACTGCAGCCGGGCGTACCGGCAGTGCCCATCGTGCCCGCAGCCGTGCTGTACGATCTTACCGTTGCGGCGTCCGGCTGGGGGGTGGAGCCTCCCTATCGCCAATTGGGGATAGAATCGGTCGCCAATGCGGCGCGCGACTTTACGCTCGGCTCAGTCGGCGCCGGGCGGGGCGCCAGGGCAGGGCTGGTTAAGGGAGGGATCGGTTCCGCCTCGCTTGTTCTGGGCGACGGGCTTGTCGTAGGGGCGCTGGTTGCGGCCAACCCCATCGGCTCGGCCCTTATGCCGGACGGGCGCACCTATTGGGCCTGGCCGTTCGAAATTGATGGGGAGTTCGGCGGCTTGCGCCCGGCGGCCGATATGCCGAGATCCGACCCGGTGCCCGATCAGTCCAGGCTTGGCGCGATCGGACGGTTCACCGCTGGCGCGAATACCACGCTCTGCGTCATCGCGGTCTCGGCGGGGCTGACGCCGGCTGAATGCAAGCGGGTCGCGATGATGGCGCAGGACGGTCTTGCCCGCGCGATCCGTCCCGCCCATACGCCGTTCGACGGCGACACGATCTTTGCCATCGCCAAGGGCGTGCCGCTAGGCGACAACCGCATGGTCGCGATTGCGGAGATCGGCTCGGCGGCTGCGGATTGCCTGTCCCGGGCGATTGCGCGGGCGGTATTTCACGCCTGACGTCGGGCCAGTTCGCGATCGAGATCCGGCGTTGCGGCGATCAGCGCTGCGGTGTAGGGATCGCTGGGTGCGGTCAGGACCTGTTCCGTCGGACCTGCCTCGATGATTTTGCCCCGCCGCATCACCAGCACCCGGTCGGCGATGCGCCGCAGCGCAGCCAGATCATGCGTCACGAACAGGTAAGCGAAATTGAGGCGGACGGCGAGGCTGGCCAACAAATCCAGGATTTGTGCACGGCTTGAGACATCAAGCGCGGAGGTTGGCTCGTCCAATATGATCACCGAGGGTTCGGTAATCAGCGCACGGGCAATTGCCAGGCGCTGGCGTTGACCGCCGGAAAACTCGTGAGGCAAGCGGTCGGCATCCCGAGCGGTCAGGCCGACCAGTTCCAGCATCGTCTCCACCAGATTGCGGCGTTCGGCAGCACCGACCGGTCTTCCGATCAGATGCAGCGGTTCGGCGATCAGCTTTTCAACGCGCCAGCGCGGATCGAAACTGCCCTGCGGGTCCTGGAACACGGCCTGAATGCGCCAGCGCAGATGAGACGCGTCATGCGTAAACACGTTATCGCTCAGCCGGATCTCTCCCGGCCCACCGTTGTCCAAGGCCAGGAGTGCCCGCGCCAGCGTCGACTTGCCGGAACCCGATTCGCCGACCAACCCGACCGTCTCGCCCGGCCAGATGGTGAGACTGATATCGTCTAACACGCCCTTCAGCCGCGGATAGTCGCGATGCAAAGATTTCGCTTCCAAGGCCGGTGAGAGAGCCGCGTTGATGCGCCGAGTTCGCGGCCGGCGATGGGTCGATGCCGCACGCAGCGCCTGCGTATAGGGATGCGCCATCGTGGCGAAAAGCGAGGTAGTTTCGCCGGCTTCGACAATTTCACCCGCTTGCATCACGGCGATATGATCGGCGGTCGACGCCGCAAGCGCCAGATCGTGCGTGATCAGGATCAGTCCCGCTCCCCCTTCACGCACCAGACAACGCAGCAACTCGATGATTTCGGCCTGGGCGATCATGTCGAGCGCGCTGGTCGGCTCATCGGCGATGAGCAGCCTGGGCGCGCAGGCAATGGCAATGGCGATCGCGACGCGCTGGCGCTGTCCGCCCGACAGTTCGTGCGGGTAGTGGTCGGTCGTAATTCCGGCCGCCGTCAGCCCAACGCGGTCGAGCGTCGCCACCGTGATACGCGCTGCCTCCCGCCGGGACGCGCCACGATGCAGCCGCACGGTTTCGGCGATCTGGCGACCAATCGTCAGCACCGGGTTCAGCGCCGTCATCGGCTCCTGGAAGATCAGCCCAATATCGGCTCCGCGGATCGAACACATAGCGGCTTCGGATTTAGCAACCAGATCATCGTGGTCTAGTCGGATGCTACCGGTCCGCTCTGCCCCCTCGGGCAGCAGATTGAGGATGGCGAGCGCCGTCATCGACTTACCGGAGCCGGATTCGCCAACCAAACCCAGGATCTCGCCCGGTTTGAGGGTCAGCGACAGCTCGTTGATAAGGCGCACGCCGCCCAGCGTGACGCATAGCCCCTTGATATCCAGCAGGCTCATGACCGGGACAGCGTGGATTTGAGACTGCCGCCGATCAGGTTGAGAGCCAGCACCGAGGCGGCAATCGCGAGTCCTGGGAAGATTGCCAGCCACGGCGCGAAAGAGATCATCGTCTGGGCGTCGCTCAACATGCGGCCCCAGCTTGGCAAAGGCGGCTGGGCACCGATGCCAAGATAGGCCAAGCCCGCTTCGGCAGCGATGGCGAAGGCGAACTGGATCGTCGCCTGAACCAGGATTGTGCCGGATATATTGGGCAGGACGTGCTCGACCGTGATCTCGGTCGCCGACTTGCCCGCCACCCGCGCTGCCAGGATATAGTCGCGCTGCCAGATGACGAGCGCGGATCCCCGCGTGATCCGGGCGAAGATGGGAATGTTGAAAATGCCGATCGCCAGGACGGCGCAGATTGCCCCCGATCCGAGCGAAGCGCTCAACAGGATTGCCAGCAGCAAGGCCGGAAAGGCGAACACGAGATCATTCGCGCGCATCACCAGATCATCGGCGATGCCGCGCTTTATCGCCGCGAGCAGCCCCAGAGGAACGCCGATCCCGGCACCGATCGCGATCGCCGACACAGCGACGCCGAGTGTCACGCGGGCGCCGATCATGACCATAGACAGAACGTCGCGGCCGAGCTGATCGGTGCCGAGCCAATGGTCGATGCTGGGTCCCGCCAGCCTGGAGGCTATTGCCAGTTCTGTCACGTCATAGGGTGTCCAGATCAGCGACAGCAGCGCTGCGCCGATGATCAGCCCGGCAATGCTGAGCCCGCCAATCAGATCGCGGCGCATCAGCCGGCCCGGTTTAGGCGAGGGTCGACCATCACATAGGCGATGTCGACGACGAAGGCGGTGACCACGACGGCGAAGACCAGCACCACCATCAAACCTTGGACGACCAGCAGATCGCGCTGATTGATCGCCTGGACGACCAGCCGTCCCAACCCAGGCAGGGAGAACACGGTTTCAACCAGAACGCCACCGGCCAGGAGGAAGGGGATTTGCAGCCCGATAATGCCGATCACCGGGATCGCGGCATTAGGGGCGGCGTGTCGTAGCATCGCCTGGCCGCGGCTATACCCCTTGGCGCGCGCCGTTCGGATATAGAATTCGTCCATCGCCTCCAATAAGGCTCCCCTCAGCACGCGCGCGAGGACGGCCGCTTGCGGCGCGGCAAGCGCCAGGGCAGGCAGGGTCAGCGCCTTCAGCCCGATCCATATGCCGTTATCCCAACCCGGAAACCCGCCGGCTGAGAACCAGCGCAGGCTTACCGCAAAGATCAGGATCAGCAGCATCGCCAGCCAGAAATTCGGCAGCGCCACGACTAGTTGCGTAACCGCCGAGATGATGCGGTCGACCGCTGTGTCGGCCCGTGTCCCGGCAAGCAGCCCGAGCGGCAGCCCGATGGCGAGCGCCAGCGCCATGGCGTAGGCGACGAGTGGCAATGTGATCGTCAATCTTTCGGCAATCAGCGTCGCAACCGGGACATGGTAGGTGAAGCTGGTCCCGAAATCGCCCTGGATCAGATCGCCGATCCAGGTGAAATAGCGCTCCACTGGCGGCCGGTCGAGGCCCATCTGGTGGTGCAAATTGGCGAGCTGCTCCGGGCTGGCGCTCATCCCCATCATGACCTGTGCGGGATCGCCGGGCGCCACCTGCAGCAGCACGAAAATGATGATGCTGGCAACGAGCAGGCTCAAGGTCAGGGCCGCGAAGCGTCCGGACAAATAGCGCAGGCCGCGCCGACTGAGCCAGATGAGGGCGGCCAGCCCCATTACAACTAGGACCCCGATCCGCAAAGATGACGAGCCGCCGGCACCGCCGCTCCCAGCCGGCGCGGTCTCCCCAGAATCGTCCCAATAGGCATGCGACAGATCGTTGACGGCGAGCGGATGGTCTACCCACAAGCCCTTTAGGTGAATATTGGTCACGCTCAGGCTTGGGAAGGCGTAAAGAAACCCGTTTACCGCGTCTTCGGCGATTTGCCTCTGGATCGCATGGAGCAACGAGGTTCTGACGACCGGATCATAGGTCGCGTCTAGGGACGTCACCATCCCCTTTAATGCCGGGCTATGATAGCCGAAATAGTAGTTGTCGCGGGCGTAGATATCGTAGTCCAACGGCTCGACATGGACGACCACGCTTAGGTCGAAGTCGTGGCCGATGAAGACCTGTGAAATCCACTGCGCCCATTGCAGCGTCTCGATCTTGACGGTAATGCCGATTTGGCCCAGCTCGGCGGCAATGATCTCGCCCGAACGCCTTGCGTAGCTTGGCGGCGGCAGCCTCATCCGCACTGTAAAGCCGTTCGGATAACCGGCCTCGGTCAGCAATACGCGGGCTGTCGCCAGATCATGCGGATAGAGGCCGGTCAGATCGAGATAGCCTGGGTCCTGGGGCGCAAAATGACTGCCGATCGGCTCACCAAAGCCGAACATGGCGCCGTCGATGATGGCTTTGCGGTCGATCGCATAAGCGATCGCGCGGCGCACCAGCAGGCTGTTGAGCGGCGGTTCGCGATTATTGATCGCGAGGATGGTCTTAAAGTCGGTGCGGCCGACCACGACGCGGAGTTTCGGGTCGGCCTTCAGTTCTGCGATGGTTTCCGGCGCGGGAAAACCGGGAAACGCATCCACGTCGCCCGCCTTGAGGGCCGCAAACGCCGCGTTGGGATCGGCAATGAACTTGAAGGTGATATGCCTGAGTTTGGCGGCCTCTCCCCAATAATCGGCATTGCGCTCCAAATCGATCGCCTCGCCCCGACGCCAACCGGCAAACTTGAACGGGCCGGTGCCGATTGGATTGGACGCGTTATCGGTGGCACTCTCCGGCGCCACAATCACCGATCCGCCCCAGGCCAGCGCATAAAGCAACGTGCTGGACGGCCGGCTCAGGACCAATCTCAAGGTGAACTGATCGACCACCTCGATGGCGGCGATGGGGGCCAGATAGGGCGCCTCGGCGTTGGCGGAACCGCTCTGGCGAGCACGGTCGAGGCTGAACTTGACTGAGTTCGCGTCGAACGGGGTGCCATCGTGGAAGCGGACATTCCGGCGTACATGGAACAGATAAGACAGCCCGTCAGCTGCCGTTTCCCAATCTGTCGCGAGCAATGGTTGAACGCTGCCATCCTCGGCGATCCGCACCAGCCCTTCATAGAGGTTGTCCAGCACAACGGCGTCCGTGGTCGGCGTAGCGCCCTTGGTTGGGTCGAGATTAGGCGGCTCCAATTGCAGCGCGATGACCATGCTGTCTTTTGCCGCCACCGGATCGGCGAAAGGCAGCATTATCGCCGCCACTGCGAAGGCGACGGCGAATTTGATCATTGATGCGCGGGCGCTGTCCGGACGCGCTCAGCGTCGCGATGCAATTGCACGAACAGGTCGCGCTGCGCGTGGCTGCCGCCGATCTCGGCCAGCCGGGGCAGGGCGTCGCCGATCAGCGTCGCGGCTCTCGCAAAGTCGCCGCCGGCATAGGCGGTGAGGCCGATCGCCAGCGGTGCCGCGATATCGCGCCAGACGGGCGCGGAGAAACTTGGCGCGGTGTCAGCCCGGTCCTTGATCGCCTGAAGCAGTACTGCGGTTTCCGCTCGCCCGGCGCGCGCGAGGCCACCGCCGCCGGCTACCGCGTCTGGATCGAGGCGACCGCCACCCTCGCCGCCGCCCGCGCCCGCCTCGACGAGGCCGCGCGCGAGGAGGATTGGCTGCGGCAGTCGGTCGACGACAG
>CAIZEE010000211.1 GCA_903931835.1 uncultured Elstera sp. | reverse complement strand
GACGGTGATGCCGAGACTGTTGAGGCCGGTGAAGCCTTCCCAGCCGAACGTGTAGCCGGCTGACGGCGTCATCAGACCCGGTTCCGGCGCGACATGGCACAGCAGCGCGTCCTTGCCGGCGACGAAGCCGAAGCTGTCCGCGCCGCCTTCAATACCGGCGTTGTAGACCGCTTTGGAGACGAGCACGCGCTCGACGTCAAAGGCCTGCGCCAGCAACTCGGGCGACACCGTGCCGGCAAAGGCCGGATTGGTGTATTTGATCCGATCGACCACCAGCGGATGTTTGCGCAGCGCCTGATAGACCGGGTAGGTCAACACCAGCGTGTTCGCCTCGTGCCCGGTATTCTGCAGGATCGTGGTCTGGCCTAGCGCGATATCGGTGAACGGGTCCCCGTTGCCGTCATCATTCCAGTAATAGGTCTGGTTGGTCGTCGGGCCGGAGGCGACGCCGGTCACGTCATTCCCCCAAATGCCGTTGGTCAGATAGGTGCTGGTCCACAGACGTTCGCGACGGATGAGCAAACGCTGCATGACGATCTTGGTCGCCGCCACATCCATGTCGATCGCGGGATCGGCATTGCGGCGGGTTTGCTCACCCAGATCCTTGTGCCAGGCCCAGACCTTGGCGTTGTAGCTCGATGTGCTGAGATTGAAACCACCGCCGGCCGATTCCGTACCGTCGGCGCGCTGCTGCGCTTCGTCACGCAGGAAATCGGACTTCGAGAACACGAAATACTGGTCGGTCTGGTGCGCGACCGGCACCATCGGGAAGACTTTGTCGGCGATATAGTTCTGCTGGCTCTGCACATAGGCCGTGCTGATCGAGGTCAGCGCGGCGGAAATATGGACGTCACCATATGTCGGTTGGGGCATCGATAGGCTCCATCAATGAGAGTTAGTAGGCGGCGGGAACGAGCGCGATCGTGACGATCTGATTGGCGAGCGTGGCCGCTTCGATGGCCTGGCCAATCACGGGGTTGGTCGACGTGCGCGTGATCACGCGACCGCTGCTGTCGGTCATCAGTAAGGTGCCTGCGGCAAACGCCGCACCGGCAACGGCCTTAGAGACGCCCAGAATGCCAACATCGGCAGCCTGGCCGACGGCGGGCTTGTTCTGCAGGATGCCGTAGCAGACGCTGGCGCCGGTGCTGTCATAGGCGACGGTGCGGGCGCCGGTGATCTTGACGGCAAGGAATTGGCCCGATCCGCCAGGACCAGTCAGACCGGCGGCATTGGCCATGTTGACGGAGGCAGTGGTCTGCGAACCGTCGTGAATCAGGGGGGCTTCTGTAGCCATGTGTTCGGTCTCCTGGGGTTTTGGCGCAAAAAGCGCGCATGAAAAAAGCCGCTCGGAGGCGGCCTTGGCGGGGGTAGGCTGGTAGGGGTCGGCTACGCGGCCCGGTCGTCTTCGCGATAGCGCTTCCAAAGATCGCGATGGGTGGGAGCCGGCGAGTCGGCAATCCGGGCAATCGCCTGATCCAGCGTCGTGAGGCTGCGGTCGGATTTCATCAACCGGGCCGCTTCCGCCTCGATTGCCGCTTTGGCTGAATTGACATTGGCACCCTGAGTCGTGCCGAATTCACGGAACAAGCCCGCCTCGCCCAGCGCCGCATGTGCCGCCTTGAGACGGTCTTCGAGCGCGGTCACCGCCTCGCTCTGGCCCTGATGGGCTTGCGCCAGGACGTCTCCATCGCTCTCCGGCAGACCGATCTCGACCGCGCGCTTAGCAAAGCGCGTGCGGGTCCGTTCGGCCTCCAGCGCGTCAAGGCGGGTGCGCAGATCAGCCGCTTCCGCCAATTGCTTCTGGATCGCCGGCGGCAGGCGCTTGGCAATCGGATTGGCGGCGATATAGGCGTCGCGTTCGTCCGGCGTCTTATCGAGGAACGCGTCGTGTTCCTCATCGGACAGATCAGCCGCATCGCAATAGGACTGATGCTCATTGCTCAGCCCTGCCAACTGAAGGTCCCGCTCGGCCTTGGCGAGACGTTGCTCCGCCAATGCTAGTCGTTCATGCAGAGTCATTGTCTCAGCTCCTGGTTGGAATACGCGCTTCATCAACATGATCTTCACGCCTTCACCGGCGCCGGCATCGACCGAGGAGACCTCGGTAATGCGCAGGTTGCGCAGACGCTTTGCCATAGTCAGACCTCCTCTGGTTCGGCTTCGCCGCCGATCGAAAACTCCGGCAAGGCGCCGGTCTTGTGCGCTGCCCAGGTGGCTGGATCGGCAACATGGAAGCCGACCCACCAGCCCACTTGGCCGAGATCGATGCCAAGTGCTGCTTGCTTCTCGACCGTGAAGACCATCGATTCGATGAGTTCGCCGGTACCGATGCGCTCATGCATCTCGCCGTGCTGGCGGCTATAGAGCACGAAGTCGTAGGCGGCGTTCTCCAGCTCTTCGACCGGGATGATGTCGCCCTGTTTGTCGATGATGGCGCGACCGCCCTGCTCGACCACCGACGCCCAACCGAAGATCTGCTGGCGCTCGGGATCAGCCTTGCGCACGGTAAGGGGCAAATGAAATTTCATATCGGCATTCCTGCTGCTTGGCGAAGATAGGTTTCGAGCGGTTTATCGGGGAATAGGGTCAAGCCCGAGCTGGACAGATCGCTGAGATAGCCGCCGAGTGCCGCAAGATCAGGGCGGCTGGCCAGAGCCGGCTCGAAGGTCGGCATCAGCTCCGCATCGAACGCGTTGATCCGCCAGACACGCGGCAGCAGATAATGGTTCAGCACCGAAGCGATGCCCTTTATCCAACCCTCGATGGCGGACAGGAACATTTCGGTCTTGTCGACCGACAGCGCCTGCGTGCCATGCTGTTCATGCCCGAGCATCACGAAATCGGCGAGCACGGTCATCAATATGTCGAGCTTGTAGCGCTGGATCGACACGTTCGGATCGACGCCGCTACGCCCCGATTGTGGTGTCTCGAGACTGAACTGATACATCGGCTGTCCGGTCGGATTGCCATTGGCGTCCTGCCACATATCGGACGGCAGGATGACGCCCATCTGGTCGTCGACACGGACATTGGTCACCAGGTTTTTATAGGCTGCGAGTGCGGCCACCGCCTCGGGCGTTGCATTGGCGCCGGTGGCGGCCGCGAGCAGCGCGCTTGGCACCTTCAGCACCGGCAAGCCGGCGAAGCGCTCGAACAGCACCGCCTCCTGCTCTTCCAGGCGCTTCAGGAAGTAATAGGGCCGATACGCGTTGCGCAGGATCGAGCGGCCTTCGGGATTATTCTTGTGCGAGGTCGGGCGGAACAGCAGCAGCTTCTCGATTGGAATATCGATCAACGCGCCGACCCAGGGCTGCTGCGTGACCCCTTGCACCTCACCGTTCTCGTCGAAGAACCATTTCAGGATGGTGTCCTGACTGCGGATCGGCAGCCGGCGAATGCCGATCTTGCCGTCATCCCGGCGCTTATAGACGATCTCGTGCAGCGAGAATCCATAGCCCAGCATCGATAGCGCCTCGGCAATAAAATCCTCCCAGGTGTGGGACATATCGAACCGCAAACTGTCGGCAAAGTCGGCCGCTGCCTTGGCTGCCGGCGTATCCGCGGCGGGGGTGACCCGCCACTCGACCTTTCGTACCGCCTGGGCGATCGCGAAGATAAGCGACCCGACGCTGCTCGAATTATCGAGCATCTCGCGATAGACGGTGGCGGCTTGCCGCCCCAGAAGCTGGGGCAGAAATTCCTCACGCACCCAGCCGGAGAATTGGCGCAGGCCGGTCGAGCCGACATCGCGAAACCGCATCTGGCCGTTGATCTGCGGCGGCGCCCAGCTGCCGGAACCATCGGTATAGGGATCGAGCGCCATCAGATCAGCCCCTCGCGTTTACGGGTCAGCACCAGCGGCCCGGCAAAGACCTGTTCCGGCTGCATCAACCAGGTCAGTGCCCAAACCAGCGCATCGGCGCGGTTCGGACTGCCCGCCCCCTGATAGCCGCTTGTCGAGAAGCTCAGCATCTCGTCCTCCAATTCAGACAATCCATCGCCGACATGGGCGACGCGGCCCTGCTCATACAAAGCTGCAATCGGCTCGGCCCGAACCGCCTTGCCTCGGCTCGCCGTTACGGTTCGGATCGGCACGGTAGCATCGACCGCACGCAGCACGGCGCGCACCATGTCGCCGCCGAAATTGCGTTCCGCCAACAGGCAATCGGCGCGATGACGGTGGTAGGCCCCGACCGCGCGCCGTGCCCAAGCCTCCGGCGACACCCGGCAGGTCAGGTCTTCGAGCACGTAGCCACGGCCATCACTGCCCAAACCGGCCACAACGATGCCGACCGCATCGCCGCGG
>CAIZEE010000210.1 GCA_903931835.1 uncultured Elstera sp. | reverse complement strand
TGGCCGAGGCCGGCGTGCCCTACGACATGATCTTTCAGCTGGACGACATCAACGGCGATTTCGCAAACACCGACGTTGCCCTCGTCATCGGCGCCAATGATGTCGTGAACCCGGCTGCACGGACCGACAAATCTTCGCCCATTTTCGGCATGCCGATCCTCAACGCCGACAAGGCAAAGCGCGTGTTCGTGGTCAAACGCGGCCAGGGCAAAGGCTATGCCGGCATCGAGAACGAACTGTTCTATAGCCCCAACTGCAACATGGTCTACGGCGATGCCCAGGCCGTGCTGGTGCAGATGATCGAGGCGGTCCGAGGCCTTGGTACCGCCGCCGCCGCGTAACCAGAATCCCCCAACGCCTCAACCCAGGAGACCCATCATGACGAAAAAGATGCATGCCGCCGTCGTCACCGCCTTCGGCAAGCCGCTCGTCTTCCAGGAATTGGACATTCCTACCCCCGGACCCGGACAGATCCTGGTCAAAACGGAAGCCTGCGGCGTCTGCCACACCGACCTTCATGCCGCAAGCGGCGACTGGCCGCTGAAGCCCAGCCTGCCGTTCACACCTGGCCACGAGGGTATCGGGCGGGTGGTCGCGCTTGGTGCCGGCGTCACCATCGTCAAGGAAGGCGACCGGGTCGGCGTGCCCTGGCTCTATTCCGCCTGCGGGCATTGCGAGTATTGCTTGAGCGCCTGGGAAACGGTCTGCCCCGAGGCCGAGTTTGGCGGCTATACCAAGAATGGCGGCTTCGCCGAATACATCATCGCCGATCCGAATTACGTCGCGCATATTCCGGCCGGCCTGACCCCGACCGAGGCCGCACCGCTGATCTGCGCCGGCATCACGACCTATAAGGGCATCAAGGTGACTGAGGCGAAGCCAGGCGAATGGCTCGCGGTTTCCGGCTGCGGCGGTCTCGGCCATTTGGCGATTCAATATGCCAAGACCATGGGGCTCAACGTTTGCGCGATCGATGTCGAGGATAGCAAGCTTGACCATGCCAAGAAGCTGGGTGCCGATCTGGTGTTCAACGCTAAATCGGGTGACCCGGCAGCAGCGCTGAAAAAGGCGACCGGGGGTGGCGCCCATGGCGTGTTGATCACTGCACCGTCGCTGCCCGCCTTCAAACAGGGCGTCGGCATGACACGGCGGCGCGGCACCTGCGTGCTGGTCGGCCTGCCGCCGGGCGATTTCCCTTTGCCGCTCTTCGACGTCGTGGCTGACTGCATCACGGTTAAGGGATCGTTCGTCGGCACCCGTGAGGACATGGCCGAGGCGCTGGCCTTTGCCGCCGACGGGAAGGTCAAGGCCGATATCGAATTGCAGCCGCTTTCCGCCATAAACGACATTTTCGATCGTCTGAAACATGGCAAGGTTGCAAGCCGCGTTGTTCTCGACTTTGTCGGTGCGGAGCTTGACGGTAACGGCGTAACGGTCAAATCGATGGCTGCTCGGGAACCTGCAACCGTTTAGCTCGGGTAGCGACCGATATCTGAAACTGGGGCCGCCGGTACGTCAGTTATGGAACTGATGGCGACTGCCGGCGGTGCCGTGGTCCAAGAAATCCAGCGACGACGGGAGGCACGGCCCGTCGTCGTCTTGTGCGGACCTGGCAAAAACCGTGGGGACGGTTTTGTCGCTGCCCGGCGAGTGTATTAGCTCTCGTGATATCCGACGTCTGTGCGAACCTTGCCGCGAAAAACCCAATACGACCATGCTGTGTAAAATAATATTACAGGCAACAGAACGAGCGTGCCTACGAGTAGGAAGGCCTGCGTGGACTCTGAAGATGCGGCCTCCCACAACGTGTAGCGACCAGGGACGATCATCGGCCAAAGGCTGATCGCCACTCCGAGGAACGAAAAAACGAACAATGCAACCGCCGCGAGGAAAGGCTGCAGGTCGCCGCCTCGTCCCAATGCGCGCCAAGCGTAGAGCCCGGTTGCGAGAGTCAGCACTGGCAACGGAAGGAGGTAGGCCGTATTCGGCCAGGCGAACCATCGTTCAGCGATCGCAGAACTGGCAAGAGGTGTCCATATGCTGACGCCGACAATGCAGCACGCCACGCCGACCAGACTCACGCGCCCAGCACGGCGCGACCAGTCTTGCAGTGGGCCCTCGGTCTTGAGTACCAGCCAAGCCGCGCCGAGGAGACAATAACCGAACACGAGTGCAACACCGGTCAGCAACGAGAAAGGCGTCGCGAAGTCGAACGAAGAACCCGCGAACACCCTGCCATCCACCTTGAAGCCCTGTATGAAGCTGCCAAGCACCAGCCCCTGCGCAAGCGTCGCCACGACCGATCCGCCGCAGAATGCCGCATCCCAAAAGCGGCGGAGATGCTTATGTTTGAAGCGAAATTCGAATGCGACACCACGAAATACCAAAGCCAAAAGCATGATGAGGATCGGGAAGTAGACCGCGGGGATGATGATCGCAAACGCAAGGGGAAACGCCGCCAGCAGCCCAACGCCGCCCAGGATCAACCAGGTCTCGTTCCCGTCCCAGAACGGTCCGATTGAATTCATGACCGTCTCGCGTTGGTTTGCTTGAACCAGCCCATGCAGGATGCCGACGCCTAGATCAAACCCGTCTAGAGCGACGTAGATGAAGACCCCAAGGCCAAGGATGACCGTCCAAATCGGAACCAGACTATGCCACATGGGTCTCGTTCCTCAAGACAGAGGCGCGGTCGCGGCTGGACCGGCCGTGACATAGGGTGGGATTGGCCGGCCCGCCTCGATCAGCGGAGGCGGCTCGATGGCTGCCGCCACGCCACGACGGACGATACCCGCCATGAATCCGATTCCCGTGGGGAACATGATCAAATAAACCACGACGTAGAGGGACAGCGAAATGGCCACGTCCACACCCGTCAGCGATGGCGTAACTGATTGCGCCGTGCGCAAAAGGCCGTAAACTGTCCACGGTTGACGCCCGACCTCCGTCGTGGTCCAGCCGGCGATGACAGCCACGAAGCCGAGTGGCGCCGTCCATTGGCAAAGGCGCAAGAACCACGCGGCGCCATCCAACCGGCCACGCCAGTACAGGATCTGGCCAGCGACGGCCATGAATAGCATCACGACGGCGATGCCAACCATAATGCGGAAGCTGAAGAACGGGGGTGCCACGGGTGGGCGCTGATCAGCCGGAAAGCTATTGATGCCTCGGATTTGCCCTGTCCAAGAATGCGTGAGCAGCAGGCTACCCAAAGCCGGAACCTCAACGGCATAGCGCATCGTTCCGGTGGCGTCGTCGGGGATGCCGAACAGCGTCAACGGCGCAGGGCCGGCGGTGTCATAGCGGCCCTCGATAGCGGCGAGCTTCGCTGGCTGATAGTCGCGGGTGTTCTGCCCATGCAAGTCGCCCACCACCATCTGCACTGGCACGAGGATTATCAGCAGATTGAGCGCCATGCCGATCATGATGCGGGCCTCGGCCGCCGAGCGGCCGCGGCGAAGAAGATAGGCGCCGACGCCGAGCACCACGAAGGCGGTCGTGATGTAGAACGCAGTGACGTTATGGACGTAGCGATAGGGAAAGGACGGGTTGAAGACGACCGCCCACCAATCGTCAGGAAAAAACCGACCATCCGTCACGTGGAAACCCGCTGGCGTTTGCATCCAGCTGTTCACCGACAGGATCCAGAACGTGGAAAACAGCGTTCCGGCCGCAACCATGAGCCCGGCGAAGAAATGTACCCAAGGGGCCACGAGTTTGCGGCCGAACAGCAGAACGCCGAGGAAGGACGCTTCTAAAAAGAACGCGGTCAGTCCCTCATAGGCCAGCAGAGGCGCCAGCACGTTGGCTGTCGTATCGGAAAATCGGCTCCAGTTCGTGCCGATCTGGAAGGGCATGACGATGCCGGATACCACGCCCATGCCGAACGACACAGCGAAAATTCGGGTCCAGAACGCAGAGATTCGCGTCCAGATTTCCTTCTTCGTGAAGAAGGCCAAGCCTTCGAGGACTGCGATGTAGGATGCCAATCCGACAGTGAAGGCAGGCAACAGGATATGCCATGAGATAACCCATACCCATTGCACACGTGACAGCCAAAGCGGATCAAAGGTCATCCGTCATGCAACCTGCTTCATTGCGGGTTCACGCAAACCCGGTCCGACAAGGCGCGCATTTTGCTCGGTCACCATCACGTCCCCTTCCCGCGAGAGGCCTTCAAGGCCCGAATAACATCGTAAGGGAGCCCCGTCACAGGGGGCAGGTTCGGAAACTACTCAAAGCGATAGACGAAACCCGTCGTTTTAAGGTTCAATTCCTCTCTTGATCAGCCGGTGATGATTTCACCGACCAAGAGATGGCGCCCAGGTTAGGGTCTTGATTCCCGCGGAAGCTTATCGATATCGCAGTTAGCGCGCCTGCGATGAACGTTAGACTCATTCAGCAGAGCTGATCTCGCCGCTGCCGCCCCATAAGGCAAAGTCCAGCCACCATCGGCTGAATAGACGATCAGACCTCAAGATCGTGCAAGGCCATGAAGGACCTGTAGAGGACGCGGGGATCGAACACGCCCTTGTAGACCGGCGGGGGCTTGCGCTTCAGACCGAGCAGTTCATAGGCGGCGGTTTGCGCTGCCCGGATCGAATATTCGACGGTGAACACCACGTCATCCGGCATTTCCACGAATTGCCCGATCAGCGCCAAATTGCGCCAGCCTTCCGGGAAGATGTCAGGACGGTCGCCCGTTTGACGTTTGAGGAATTGGCTTGTGATGAAGGGCATCATGCATGGAATGCAATTGGCGGATCTGAGAATATCCTGAGACTGAGCCCTCAGGTCGAGATGTCCCAGTATCTCCGTCAAGATTTCCCGGCCGGTGCAGGCCGACATCGGTTTGTGAACAAAGTTCCCAGGCGCGTCGACGGTCAGGGCATATCCCCAAAACACAGCGACGTTTTCAGGTTGGCCGATGAAGTGCGGCTGATAGGGAATGACAATCGATGCCAGCCAATTGGACTTAGGAAAAGTTATAAGGCCGCCCTCGCCCGGCACGTTTCCCGTGGCATCGCGAATGAGGTCCAGCAGGGTCAGCTTGTGCAAGGTGACCGTGAAGGATATCCATTTCGATTGGTCGATATGATTGGCAAAGACAGCCGGGCGTCCGAATTCGGGCCGCGACACGGCAAGCTGCTCCCAAAGCTTCCAGGCAGTGGCGGCGTCGTTGCCCTTCAGGTTTGGAACCTCATCCATTCCACCCAGGCTTGACCCATCGGTCATCGAGCCCAGCGTTAGCAGAACATAGTCGTTCGGGCCGACTTCGAGTTGACTGGCTTTGCCCTTTGTTTCGCAGGTGATCAGAGTAACGGCCTTACGTCCGTCGTGGTCCGAATGGGAAAGCCCGGTCACGATCGTGCCGGTTTGAAACACAACGCCGCGCTGGTCGAGCCATTTCTTCAAAGGGCGCACCAGCGAGTCATACTGGTTGTAGACGGTCCGCATGATCCCATGAAGCCGATTGAAGCCATCGACCATATGGGCGAAGCGAACCAGATACCGTTTGAACTCGATCGCGCTGTGCCAGGGCTGAAAGGCGAAGGTC